>CALDPJ010000333.1 GCA_937911795.1 uncultured Flavobacteriales bacterium
ATTCATCACTCATAACTCATCACTCCTATCTCATTTTCTCAATATTCTTAAACTTCCCCGTCTTCGGATGTATTTCGAATTTTTCGACAAATTTTATTTCAATTGGATATTTCTGAAAGCGACGATTCCAGCGGTTTAGTGCTTCGGTTTTGATTTCCGCTTTTTCAAAATCCGGATTCGGTTTGATCAGCAATTCTATCGGTCCATTGCCGTGTTGAATGAATTTATAATGCTGACAGGCTTCGAAGTCGGTAAACATCTCGTATGCGTGATGGTGCACAAATTTGCTTCCATCCGGAAAATCGAGGATGTCGTCTATTCTTCCCAATACACGGCCCATCACCCGGTTCGGAAATCCTTCATCATCGATCACAGTACCGATATCACCCGTAGAATAACGAATAAACGGCATCGTGAAATTCTCGAGATTGGTCACCACAGGAGTTCCGACTTTCTGTCCTCCGTCCACGCGCTCGTTGACATACTGCATCAGGCACGAATATGCAAAAATCTTTCGTCGGCCGGAGTCATTTACATCGTACGAAATGGTGGTGCACTCCATCATTCCGTAATGACTGATGACGGTTTTGCTGATCCGCTCATAAAACCGTTCGTACTGATGTGGCAGAATATTCTCGGAAGTCAAAACCACCTTCGGAATATTCAGCATTCTATTTTGCTGTTTCAACTCGGTAGAAATCATATCCAGAACCGAAGGGGTGCTCCATAAAATATCAGGCGGATTGGCTTCCAGCTTTGCAATGATCTCCTTTGGCGGTGTGTAAACAGAAATAATATTGCGCTGAAATACGCCTACCGCGCTCTGTAATTTCGAAATCAGCGAAAGATCCTTTTCCACGTCAAAACGGTCGTCGGATTCGTAGCGTGTAATCATCGTAATTTTCTGCCAGGGATGGTACCCAATGTCGCGCAGCATAGCGAAAACCCGAACATGAGCGGTATAATCTTCGAATTTATTCTGGTACACCCGAAACGGCTCTCCGGTCGATCCGCTGGTTTTGTGCAGGTTGAGATTGTCACTCACCGGAACAGTAAGAATATCATCATATTTCCACTCCCGAAGCAGCTGTTTGTTGATGACCGGCACCTTTTCCACATCCTGCCACGACTGAATATCGAGATCATACACTCCTGCCGATTTGTATAATTCCGAGTAAAATTTTGAATGCTTGCGGGCGTGATTGAAAATATCGCGGAACCTGCCCAACTGCATTTCTTTCAACTTTCGGATGTCGGCTTTTTGCCAGTACCGGGTTCTGAAATAATATTGAAGCAGCGGTAGAATCATAGGGTTTTGATCACAAATGATGGTAGCGGTCGAAGCCTCCGGATCATGTTTGCGCTATATTTTTACCGCTTTTCACCGTACTTACAACATACGACGGACGCTGCTTGGTTTCGATGAAAATTTTGCCGAGATATTCTCCGATAATCCCAAGAAAGGCGAAGTTGAGCCCGAACAGAAACAATATCAACACCATTACCGATGTCCAGCCGGGATAAGGATCACCGGTGAAGCGTCGGATGACCAAAAAGATGATCACTACAAAACTAAGTGCACTGATGATCAACCCTGAATAAGTGGCCAGGCGGATCGGGAACATCGAAAAGGAAAACAGCCGTGCGAGTGTCAGCGAAATCATTTTCCGCAGATTATAACCCGATTCTCCTGCTGCCCGGGCATCGCGCTCCAACGGCACGATCGAATAATCACACCCGATGAAATACAACAGACTGATTGGAGTGGCAGATTTCTCGGGAAATTTCTTCAACTCGTCAACCACCGATTTACGCAGCACACGAAACATTCCCAGCCGCGGTTCTATTTTGATGGAGGTAAACCTGCTCGAAAATTCGTAAAACATCCTCGACACGAACCTTTTAAAGAATGAATCTTCTCTACTGGTCCACTGCGCAATGGCCATTGAAGAGTTGTTCTGCTCGAGGCTGTTGATGAGCTTCTCAATGTCTTCCGGGCGATCCTGAAGGTCAGAATCCAAAATAACAATGTACTCGCCGCTGCTGTGGTCCAGTCCTGCTTTGATCGCACCCTGCTGACCAAAATTCCGGGCCAGTTTAATACCGGTTATTTCGGAATGCTCGCTGCACAATTCTTCGATAATGTTCCACGAGGCATCGCGGCTACCGTCGTCAATGAGAATGATTTCAAATTGAGTAGAAAGCTGAGCCAGCGCGGGTTTAAGACGCTGAATGAGTGCGTTCAGCACCTCCTGGTCATTATAAACCGGAATGACGGCAGAGATCATATTCGTTCTGAGCGTTCCCAAATTATGCTGTTTTCTGAATGCCTTTTCTGCTTTCGGGACCTAAATTAAAAATCATATCCAGTACAGTTACGCTGTGTTCGAAATTCCCGTAAAGTTGCGGATATTCCGGATAACCTGAATAATCGATCCAGGAAACCTGAATTCCCTCAGTTTTAAACTGCGATTCATCGAGATACACTTTCGCCGCAGGACCGCTCAGGTACGTGGAAGCTCCAAGATCTTTGCAGATATTTACGAGCTTTTCATTCCGGTCGCCGCGCAACTGAAGTTCTGAAGATTGCATTACCCGTGTTTCGATGCCGAGAATTTCATTAATTGCAATGATAAACCGATGGTTAATCTCGCTGAGCATTTCCTCCTGTCCGTTATAAAGCGCTTCAAAAACAGAAGAGAATTTTTCGAAATGGGGCGCATTCCGGTAATTCTGAACAATCGTTTTCCAGTGTTTTTTACGCCAGAGCTGATCGGCCACAGGAGTTTCGTTGATGCGTTGATCCAGCCCCTTTACCTTCACCGGAATGGTCAGCCACTGCAGGCCGTTGGGTGTTTTTATCTTGTTGCGGTTTCGCCAGTCTCCTTTGGTATACTGCATGTCATCATATAGCACAAAAACATCAGCCTGCCGGATGGCATCAAAGTAGCCTTTCCATGGAATGTAGTTGGATTGGGTAATGAAAACTGTCATACAACCGGTATTGAAATTACGTTGTGCCGGCGAAAGTAACCAAAATCAGAGCAATCACCATTGGTCACCAGGGTAACCTGCAATTACGATGTTTCATACTACCTTTGTGGTGCGAAATTTGACTGTTCGCGGTCAACACATTTTCAAAACAGAACGACGTATGACAACCGCATTGCGAACCTTTACCGGTCTTGGTTTAATCCTTTTTTCGATCTTTTTCAGTACTTCCAATTCTCAGGCACAGGTAATTGACCTTACCTGGAATATGCTGGCCGATGTCACTTTCAAAGATGTATACCTCGAAGAGTACGATATTTACTACTACTACCCCACTTTTGGTCCGCAGGTGCTGGATATGGAAGGCCGCGAGGTGAAAATTTCAGGTTACGTAATTCCGGTAGATTATGACGAGGATTATTATGTACTCTCGGCTTTTCCTTTTGCACAATGCTTTTTCTGTGGAGGAGCCGGACCCGAATCGGTAATTGATTTACGGTTGAAAGAAGGTCACCGGACATTTAAAACCGACGAACGACTCACCTTTCGCGGAGTTTTCACGACCAACACCACCGATATTTATTCGCTGAATTATATACTCGAAGAGGCGGATGTGGTAGATTAGGAAATGTAAAGGATTAAACTATTCCTTCCGGATGCACCGGCAGTTACGCCCTAAATATTTATTCACGAGGAGCATTTCGCCCGTTGCAAAATCAATCGCCTTCGCATTGGAAGTGTCGGCTTCGGTACTGCTCCAATAAACAGCTTCACCAAAATTCCCGATATAGTCGCGTTCGTTGTACACAGCCTCCAATTCAGCAATGGCTGGCAAATACCAGTCCTGGTGATTAAAAGCTACCAGATCGCTACATTTTTTAGCCGCTGAAGAAGGTATATCCTGACTATTTATAATGAATGTATTTCCGGAACCATAGCCTTCGGAAGTGGCGCCCAACCACATATCGGGTGGCCCCCAAATAAAATTCGGCTGAATATCGGTGGGATGCACATAAATCGTAGCGCCGGAATAGTCTATGCTTTTGAGGTTCTCGGTTTCGAACTGAATCTCGTTGCTGTACGCCGTTCCCGCTTCATTGGTAGCAAAAGCACGTAGATAATACACGGTGCCATTCTGAAGGTTATCGATGTCCGCGTCAAAGCTTCCGATACCTTCTCCAACATTTTGTGCTGCACTGGCTGAGAGTGTCGGTTGCGGATTTACACTCCAGCAAAAACCACGGGCAGAAACCGTTCCTGTTCCGGCATCAGATACAATAGCACTGGCATAAATATGCTCGTTACCGAGAACCTGTACCTCTTCGGTATACAGAGATGGAAGCACAATTTCATCTTTGTCTTTTTTGCAGCCTGTCAGCATGGCAATCGTGCAAAGCAGAAGGAATGGTTTTAAATAGGACATGAATGGAGTGTTTTAAAGTTAACGGCGATTTTTCAGATAGCGTGCGTAATCTTTTGCAAAGTAACTCAGAATGACCTGTGCTCCTGCTCTTTTGATGCTCATCAACATTTCCACCATGGCATCTTCTTCGTTTAACCAGCCTTTGGCTGCCGCGGCTTTCAGCATTGCGTATTCGCCGCTCACGTTGTAGGCGGCCACCGGAACCACCGACATTTCGGCCAGCAGCGCAATGATGTCGAGGTAACAGAGCGCGGGCTTCACCATCAGGTAATCGGCCCCTTCGGCGATGTCGAGCTCGGCTTCGCGGACAGCTTCCACACGGTTTGCAGGATCCATCTGGTACGTTTTTTTATCGCCCTTTTTTGGCGTTGAATCGAGTGCTTCGCGGAACGGCCCATAAAAGGCACTTGCGTATTTTGCTGTGTAGCTCATAATGCTCACCTCGGAATGCTGCGCCTTGTCGAGTTCGTTGCGGATGTAGCCCACACGACCATCCATCATATCCGATGGTCCGATGATGTCAAACCCTGCCTGTGCCTGAGCCACCGCCATATTCGCGAGAATCGGTAAAGTCGGGTCGTTTACGATTTCGTCTCCGATCACCAGGCCATCGTGCCCGTCGCTGCTGTACGGATCCATGGCCACATCGCTCATCAAAGCAATTTCCGGAAAGCGCTCTTTTATGGCATGGGCGGTTTTCAGATAAAAATTATCGGCAGCGTAAGAATAGGAAGCCTCGGTATTTTTGAGACTTTCGTCCACCGCAGGAAACAGAACGAATGAGCGCAATCCCAGTTCCAGGCAGGATTCTATTTCCTTCAGGAGTTTGTCCTGTGAAAAGCGACTGATTCCGGGAAGGGCATCGATGGCTTCTTCGCGACCTTCACCGTCGAGAATAAACATCGGATAGATCAGGTTTTCGGCTCCGAGGTGCGTTTCGCGGATCATATCGCGGATTGCAGCCGATTTGCGGTTTCTTCGCGGGCGTATGTTCATGGCAGATTGTTTAACTTTCGGACTTCTTAAATGCAAAGAAACGACATAGAAATTGAATACCACTTCTGACTCCTGTTATATAGAATGCCGCGAACTTAAATTTTCCTATTCCAACGGCTTACAGATTGAATTTCCGGATCTCTGTTTTCAACGCGGAGAGCATTGGCTGATCACCGGATCTTCCGGTTCGGGAAAGACTACGCTCCTGCATCTGATGGCTGGATTGCTGAAACCCCAAACGGGAAAAATCCGCATCGGAGATCACATCACGAGCGAAATGAGCAACACGGCGCTCGATAAATTCCGCGGGAAAGAAATCGGTATTGTTTTTCAGACTTCGCATTTTGTGCAATCGCTTTCAATTGGCGAAAACCTGGAATTGGCGCGGTTTCTCGCGAAAAACTCACCCGACCACCAACGCGTCAACAATCTGCTCGAACGGCTCGGACTCGGCGATAAAATATCGAAAAAACCGCATCAACTCAGTATCGGTGAACAACAACGCGCGGCCATTGCACGGGCCATGGTGAATCAACCGGCGGTGGTACTGGCCGATGAACCCACCGCCAGCCTCGACGACCGCAACACGAAAATAATGATAGAACTGTTGCAGAAAGAATGTGCAGAAAACGGCGCCACGCTGGTAATCGTTACGCACGACCAAAGAATTAAAAACCTGATTGAAAACGTTGTAGAACTATGAATCTGGGCTATATCAGTTATAAGAATCTGCTTAGCAAACCACTTTCGAGTCTGCTCAGTTTGTTGTTGCTCGTCCTTGGAGTGGCCATGATTTCGTTTATGATTGTGGTGAATGAAAACCTGCAAAACGATTTTAAAAAGAACATCAGAGACATCGATCTCGTGGTCGGAGCGAAAGGAAGTCCGTTGCAATTAATTCTTTCGGCGGTGTACCAGATTGACAATCCCACCGGAAATGTGAACTACCGCGACGTTAAAAAAACGCTGCACAATCCGCTCGTCGAAAAAGCGATTCCGTTGGCTTATGGTGACAATTACAACGGCTTCCGGATAGTTGGAACCGATCATCAATATCACGAGCATTACGGTATTGCGCTCGCCGAAGGTAACTTATGGACGAAAGCTTTTGAATGTGTGGTCGGCAGTAAAGCTGCGCGCGATCTCAATCTGAAAATCGGCGATACATTTTTCAGTCAGCACGGGTTGCTCGACGATACGCATGTGCACGATGACAAAGCGTTTACGGTGACCGGCATTTTCGAAGAATCCGGAACGGTGGCCGACCGATTGATCCTGACTGCTTTTCAGAGTGTGTGGTTGATTCACGATGAACACGATCACGATCATGACCACGATCACGCGGGACACGATCACCATCATGCTCCTCCTCCACTTGATGAGGTTTCGACAGAAGGCCGCGACATCACCGCAATGCTCGTTTCGTTTAAAAGTTCACTCGGCATGATGACCTTGCCCACGGCGATCAACCGCGACACGAAATTTCAGGCGGCATTGCCGGCCATTGAAATCAACCGGTTGTTTGAATTGTTTGGAGCAGGTATAGCTGCTCTGCGTTTAATTGCTGCCGCGATCATTATCATCTCAGCGCTGAGCATGTTTGTGTCGTTGTTCAACTCACTGAATCAGCGTAAATACGAGCTGGCACTCATGCGCTCGATGGGATCCTCACCGGGCAAATTGTTTGTGATGATTCTGGCAGAAGCCAATATTCTCGCGGTGCTGGGAATAGTGATTGGGTTTATTCTCTCGCGCGGTGGATTGTGGATGGCTTCGCAACTCGCCGAAGGTCAAATGGGCGGCAACATTGTTTCCATTTTGCCCATCCCGGCCGAGTGGTTGCTGTTTCTATTGGTGCTCGTTGTTGCCAATCTCGCTGCGATTATACCGGCCTTTCAGGTTACTAAGTTGAATATTTCGGAGATTTTGACGAGGAAGTAGTTATAATGGTTAGCTGTTAATGTGCTAATGGTTAATGCACTAGTGATGAATGATTAAGTCACCTGAGCTGATTGCTGATCGATAATCCTCAGAGTCCTCTTCGAATGACTCTGAGGGAATCGCAAACCTGCCTTCAATGCTATCAAATGATACTATCATGAAGCCGTCGTATGAGATTAATCCGAAGTCTCTGGTTCTCGTTTCGGGCAATTAACTTAATAAATTGGTGGAATGAAAAGTGCACCTATTCCTGATGTGCTCTACTCAATCCCATAATTCATCAGGTCGATCTGAAATTGAATGGTTTCGGGCTTTTTGAAGAGAATATTCCAGTTGCCGTCGTACACGATTTTTTTCGGGACGGGAATACCGCTGATGATCTGGTTGAATACCTGAATTTTAATATTAAAATCAAATACCATCACATCGTTTTGAAGTACGTATTCACGCATCACCACATTCATCGTTTCCTTGTCGAAATAAGAAATCATTGATTTGATGACCGTATCGTTAGATTTGTTGCCTTCTTTCTCGGTGATGTCAAATACGTAACAATCGCGGCCCTCGTATTCGAGGTGATAGATGTGAAAATTGTAATACTGAATCATTTCATCGCTAAAAATCTCAACCTTTTTCCCAATCAGCGGAATGTGCGCAATCTCCTGCCCCGGATTGAATAGCATCTTCTTTAACTGGCTTTTATATCTGTCGATGCGCGAACCGGTAACCACTTCCTGTTCCATGTTGTGAATTTCAGTGGTTGGATAGAATTTCTCTTTTGGAAAGAACACATCGTCGAACATTTCGGCGGTGAGGTATTTGTGCTCGCCTTTACGGTTGAATAATTTACCGTTGGTGCGTTCTTCATTTATCTTCACCCAGGCCATCCGGTCGAACCGATGCAAAGTAGCCTCTCGATACAATTCTCCCTGAACATCTTCGCCCTTATTAAAGACGGTGAGGGTGCTGTTAAAATCGTGCGGATAGAACCGCATGTTGATGTACGATTGATAAAATGAACTATCGGTCACTACCCGCGTGATGAAATCTTCGTGATTCAGGTCGGGTTCTGATTTTACAAGAAATTCAGACAATGTAACCACCTTCACCACTTCCTGAGCGGAAGCCGCATAACCAGTCATTACAGCGAGTAAAATCAACAGTGGTTTCATATCCGTTTAACTACGAATGTGCAAAGGTATTGTTTGCCCGTGAACCGCGAATAATTGAAATTCAGGCGAAATAAAAATGAATTACAAGTCATGGCTGAAGTAGCCGGTGCTTTCCGTATTTTTAATAGAAGTTAAAAATAGATTCGACTGCATGGAATTTGACCTTACCGAAAGCCTGAATATCACCGACTTTACACTTCAGGCAATGATGGAAGTACTGATCGTGTTGGGAATAGGATTGATCATGGGACTGGAGCGTGAGTATTCTTCCATTCAGAAAGGAATCCGTCAGGGTGCCGTGCGTAGCGAGTTGTTTGCGGGCGTACGAACTTTTCCGCTCGTGGCGCTGATGGGATACCTCAGTATATTTCTCGGTGACGAGCTTTCGCTTCCGTGGTTATTTCCGCTGACGCTGATTGTCGTCGCAGCATTTTCGGTGGCCGCCTACTATCTGAGTAACCTGAAAAGAGAAGACGGCTCCACTACACAGTTCGCGCTGTTGGCAGCGTTTCTGCTCAGTGGGATTGTATATCACCAGGAATATTTGCTGGCAGCCTTTCTTGGATTACTGATTACTGCTTTGCTCGCGTTTAAAGTGGGAATGCACCGCGCGGTAACACAACTTTCACGCAGAGATATTCTTTCGATTCTATTGTTTGCTGTAATCACCGCATTGATACTCCCGTTGCTACCGAACATCGATCTCGGCCCATACGGAGCTTTCAACCCATTCCGGATCTGGATGATCGCCACCATCTTCATCTCGCTGAATTTTGTCGGTTATTTTCTGCACAAATTCGTCGGTTCGAAATATTCGATTGTAACCACCGGAATTCTGGGGGGATTTATTTCAAGCACCGCCACAGCCTGGTATTTTTCACGCTTGGGCGGGAAATCAAAAGAAGGTGGAATGAGTTATGTCGGGGCAATCATGCTGGCATCGTCAATTATGTTTCCACGTCTGCTGATTTGGTTATTCGTGCTAAACACCACGCTGTTCAGTGAACTCTGGCTACCGATTCTCGTATTCGGTTTGATCGGTTTCTTTTCGGGCTTTTATTTCAGCAAGAAGTCATTTGGAAAAGAGCAATTCGAAGAGCAGACCATCGAAAACCCGATCAACCTGAAAGATGCGTCGGTGTTTGTGTTTTTGTACATCATCATTCTGCTGATGGTGGGATTTGCTGAAGAAACCCTCGGAAATCGTGGTGTTTATTTCGCTGCCGGTATTTCAGGTCTCACCACGATCGATGCCATCACCATTTCGATGGCCGGATACGTAAATACTCTGGGGATTTCGGTTGCTTCGATTGCCATTCTGATTGCGGCATTTTCGAATACATTGATTAAGTTCGTACTCTGCCTGATTTTCGGAAACAACAACATGCGCAAATACTCCGCTATCGGGTTCCTGCCGATATTCGCCGCACTGATTGCCTACATGGCTTATCTCGTGATGTCGGCCGCTTAGTTTTCCGAATTGGCAACGACCTCCTCTCCGGTATGATACCTGAATTTTTTCCAGGCACTGAGCGTTACGCTTCGCCCTTGCTTTAAGCCTTCTGCATTATCAGCCTGAATGTGGTATCCACCCAATACACGGGATATTCCAGCTTTTTCTGCGGCTTCGGAAAATGTTGCAAAATGCAGGGTTACTGTGTCACCCTGTAATTCAGGAATATCGGTCAGCGCACCAGGTACACGTTTCACGGAATGGTCGAAGTAATCATCACCCTTGAATAATTTCAAGGCTTCCGAACAGGCTCCGCTCACCGTGCTGTGACCCGAAGTATAAGCCGGAAAAGGAGGACAAAGAAAAGTGAGGGGTGAATATGGCATCCACTCTTTTCCCGAAATTTCCTGCATACCCTTTTCTGGTCCCGCCCAACCGATAATGGTACTATCGCCATAAAGCGCATGAACCAATGCAAAAGGTCTGGCGAAGTCGTAGTGCATTTTCGCATCCCAGCAAGCTATAAAAGCGTCCATTGCAACTGCTTCCACCAAAAAGTACATTTTCACATCCTGATCTAATGTGTGGCGGTCGCGGGCCGATACGTGCTGAGCAAAGATAAGCCAGTGTCCTGCCTGCTGAACGGAATGTGGGCCATCACGCATAAACTCCACCAGCGCCCGTTGCTCATCCGTCAGGTTGGATTGCATCTCCACTACCTCCCGAATTTGCTCATTGAGTTCAGGAGAATTGATCATCGGCGGAGGACCCGGCCTGTGCTGGCTCGCTGAATCTATCAACAGGGGTTGCACAAGATACCAGTGTGGCGAAAGACAACCCGGAGCAAACCACCCTCCTTTTCCATCGCTGAAGTTCTTTGGCTGCCAGCGTTGCAGATCGGTTAAAACGTCGACTGTATTTACCGGTTTATAGGCGGTATAATCTGCGTAATAAACACCGCCAGCTCCTTCTACATCTCCCATTTCATTGGAGCCATCGTTCATCCTGGCGCGAATAACTGTCTGCGCAGCAAGATTTCCGATTCCTGCAGGAGTCGAAGGATCGAGTGTTTCATCATCCGGATCGAGTCCGAAACGCACCATCTGTTCGCGGAAATATGTCGAATCAGAAAAGAAGAAATGCATGCAGGACCGGTAGGCGGCATAGCTGATGGCAATTTCTTTGTTGCTCAGTGTTCTTTCCTTTTCGGGACGGCGCGTCACTTCGGTCAGATACAACGGAATTGCCTTTTCGTCGTAGCGGCTCCAGGCATCAAAAACCGAAGTCCAGATCAACGCGAGCATCCTCGACGAAATGGTTGGACGTGGTTTAAAACGATCGGTGTCGCGGGCTGTGGCTTCCAGTGTTATTTCTCCCCAGTGATACGCGCGGTTTCCCTCCCATTCATCGGGTGGTGCGGGTTGATTTCCTTGTTCGGCAGGTAGATTGCACCCCGCGAGAAATACCAGCGCGAGAATTAAATTTTTGGAATAAGTACGCAAAACTTTGTTGGTTTGGTGGCAAAAGGATTATGCACCAAATTTAATTAAATGTCGGACAAACGACATTTTTAAAACCACA
>CALDPJ010000334.1 GCA_937911795.1 uncultured Flavobacteriales bacterium
TCTGAAAAAGCGGGTCACTATCAACATCATAAGTTGTCCATTCGCCCTGGAAAAAAACTTCAATCCCACGAGGATTATAGGTCGGTGACCAATTTGATGAGGGCGTGCCACTGGATTTAAAAAGTGTTTCTTGAATAAATTGAAGTTTATAAACATCAACATGCGCCGGGCCTGCGGGTTGAACAACCTCCTTGGAATTGGTTGATGCTTTAAAATGCACCAAGCCTTCATCTACATCACCGATCCAGATCTCATAAGGGTCCAGGATTACCGCACCATTGGATTCTACATCAGAAACTACATATTTCCACGACAGATCAGATTGATAAACGTCCACGACATTTTGCCGGCGGGAAACAATTTGATTCGCCGAGATATCGAAACCCCTGAAATTATCACCTTCTTCCAGAGAAATATATTCTGCAAAATCCGTGGTAGCATAAAGCACATCGGTTCCTCCGTTGTTCTGCAGGAAAAGCAAATATGATCCGATGGCGCCCACATCCGTTACTTCTGTCGAATTGGGTAGATTTTCCTGATGGGTCCAGTTAACAAAATTCGTCAGGAAGGGATTACCGGCATCAGCAGAAAGCAATCCGATGTCGGTCGCCGCATAAATTTTTCCATCGAATTTCGCAACAGCATAAACCTGAAGGTTTGCACCACCCGGACCGATGATGTAGGTGTCAATGACTTCCTGGTTGATCAGATCAAAATAAACAATACCAAATCCGCAGGAAAGATAGCACCTGCCGTTTTCGATATAAATATCGTTAATGGATTTGATGCCGAAAATTCCACTGTTTTGGATACTGTTGATGTTTATTGACAATCCATTTCGGATCAAGTCAAGATTGCCGCTTTCATATCCAACTACAAGTGTAGAGGAAGTCGGATCGAATGCGATTGAAGAAATTCCGGCATCGGAGAGGAGGTTGACTTTGCTGATTTTTTCAATACTGTTATCCGTAAGGTTCACCGAAAAGATCATATTCGGGTTAGCGCAGTAAATTCTACCGTTGCCGTGTGTCACTCCAATAGTTCCACGGTTGGGAAAATGATCCCTCCACTGCTCTATGGCCAGTTGAGCCTGAAGCGAAAGGCATAAAAAAAGTGCTGAGAAGCCGGTAAGAATTCGAATCATATGTTCGGGTGTGGTGGATGTTCAACGAAAAAAACGCTGTTTTCATATACAACATGCAGATACGAAACAAATCATTTTTTCCGGAACCTCAATTTCAGGTCGTCGATTGACAACAATCTCTGCCCGAAAAACAGAAATAAACGCTAAATTTGCCGCTTAGAAACCGGCCCGGTAGTTCAACTGGATAGAATATCAGATTTCGGCTCTGAGGGTTGGGGGTTCAAATCCTCCCCGGGTCACAAAGACAAGCCCGTACTGCTTATGCAGTACGGGTTTTCTTTTTACCGAAAACCGCCGAGCTTGCTCGAGTAGTAAGGGAAAAAGAAGACCTACCGGCCGTAGGTCGGTATGGGTTTGCCTTGGGGTAATGTAAATTACATTCGGGATGGCTTCCGCATTCCAAAACTTTCCCCAACATCCTCAGGTATATTCCTTCAACCCGAACGTACTTTCCCACTGAACATTCTCATCGTATTGCTGTTAATTTTCTTCTAACGCCATCCGAACCCAGAAAAATTTAACCAATGGAAGACGCTAAAAAACCAGAAGAAAACAAAAAAACCGATCAGCTTAAGTCCTCGAAAGAAAACTCAGACGGCAAGGATCTGACAACCAACCACGGCGTAAAGGTCAACCACACCGACGATTCGTTGAAAGCAGGAAAACGTGGGCCAACCATCATGGAAGATTTTCACTTTCGTGAGAAAATGACCCATTTTGATCATGAACGAATTCCGGAGCGCGTGGTACATGCCCGCGGATCGGGAGCTCATGGCTTTTTTCAGGTATATAAACCCATTCCTGAACTTTGCAAAGCAGGTTTGTTTCAAAATCCAGAAGTGAAAACTCCGGTTTTTGTACGCTTCTCAACGGTAGTCGGGTTTAGAGGATCGGCAGATACAGTCCGCGATGTACGTGGTTTTGCTACAAAATTCTACACCGAAGAAGGCAACTGGGATTTAGTTGGCAACAACATGCCGATATTCTTTATCCAGGATGGCATCAAATTTCCCGACCTTGTACATTCCATCAAACCCGAACCGCACAACCAGATGCCTCAGGCCTCTGCCGCGCACGATAATTTTTGGGATTTCATTTCACTCATGCCCGAATCAACCCATATGATTATGTGGGTGCTTTCTGACCGGGCCCTGCCAAGAAGCTACTCGATGATGGAAGGTTTCGGTGTGCACCCCTTCCGCATGATCAACACCGAAGGTAAATCGCGCTTTGTAAAATTTCACTGGAAACCACTCAATGGCGTGCACTCATTGGTGTGGGACGAAACGCAGAAAATTGCCGGAAAAGATCCTGACTTCAATCGTCGCAACCTGTGGGATATGATCGAAAACGGTGTTTATCCGGAGTTTGAACTGGGCGTGCAGATCGTTGAAGAAGAGGATGAATTTGCCTTTGATTTCGACCTGCTCGACCCCACTAAAATTATTCCCGAAGAGCTGGTTCCGGTTCAGAAAATCGGAAAAATGACCCTCAACCGGAATCCAGATAATTTCTTTGCTGAAACCGAACAGGTAGCTTTTCACCCCGGACATGTAGTTCCGGGAATCGACTTCACCAATGACCCGCTTTTGCAGGGCCGCTTGTTTTCGTATATCGACACACAACTCATCCGGCTCGGTGGTCCGAATTTCAATGAAATTCCAATCAACCGCCCATTGGCCGAAGTCCACAACAACCAACGCGACGGATTTATGCGTCAAACCATCAACCAGGGGCGCACCAATTATTCTCCCAATTCACAACGCGGCGGGTGTCCGATGACCGCTTCTGCAGATGCCGGCGCGTTTACGCATCACATGGAAAAAGTTGAAGGCTATAAAACCCGCGAACGCAGCGATAGTTTTAAGGATTATTTCAGCCAGGCCACACTGTTTTACAACAGTATGTCGGAGCCCGAAAAGAAGCACATCATTGCTGCTTTTCATTTTGAGTTGGGAAAAGTAGAGAATAAAGAAATCCGGCAGCGGATGGTTTATATGATGGCCAATGTAGACCGTGAGCTGGCGGCTGAAATTGCAAAAGGTATTGGTGTAGATACTCCTGACGATGAGGCACAGATTAAAGCCGTGGCCAAAGATGCACTGCCCAAACCAGAAGGAAAACGTACGGTCGATCGCTCTCCGGCATTAAGCATGGAAAACCTGAAAGCCGATTCAATCAAAGGCCGCAAGGTTGTGATAATTGTAGATGAAGGATTTGATTATCCATCGCTGATGAACATTAAGGGAATGCTGATGCAGAACGAGGCCATGCCGAAGATTTTATCCAAATTTCACGGGAAAATCAAAAGCAGTACCGGCGAGACGGTTGAAACTGATGAGGCAGAAGTTACCTCGGAATCTGTTTTATTCGACGCGCTTTTTATTCCGGGAGGAGATCACGTGGAGAAGCTGAAAACACAGGGGTTTGTGCTCCATTTCATCAACGAGACTTTTAAACATTGTAAACCCATTGCAGCAACAGGAAATGCTATTTCGCTCTTTTCTGACCTGAAAGAAAAAACCGGCGAACTGGAATTGAGCAACAACGGAATTACCGAAGACAAGGGTGTAGTTACCGCGATGAATAATGAAAACATGCGGGAATTTGCGGAGCAGTTTCGGGTTTCTATGCTCAAACACCGGCACTGGGAGCGGTCTGAAATTATTGAAAAAGTTCCCGCTTAGCGTCTAAGTTATTTTACTAATGATGTTGCGCTGTCAGGAGAATACTTGTTCTCCGGCAAGCATGATGACGTGAGTGAAGACGTGGGCAATCATCGCTACCTCCAATCCTTTTTTCCAGTACAACCATCCGAAGACAATTCCACCGATGGAGTTTCCGATGATGACATAAGCCAACAACACAGCAGGCGGATTATCAATAGATTGAAAAACTATCGGAAAATGACCAAGCGCGAAAAGTACTGCTGAAACGAAAATTGCAGTCCAGTATATTCCTGCGCTAAGACTTCTAAAGATTTTGAAAAGCAGCCAAACTAAAAAAGTCATCAGTCCGAAGCGCATGAGGATTTCTTCGGTAATGCCACCGTACAAAAAGCGGCTGGCTACAGAAGTGTTAATGTTCTCTCCCAATTCAATGAATTCGCGGGGAATAATGGGCGCGAAAACAGTCCCGGTAGCGACAATCAAAACACCGGAAATCACCCCTCCTGCAATTCCAGATTTAAAGATATCGGGCAATTGAAAATTGCGCTCGCCTTGTATGATTCCATCTATTACCGGTGCACCTATCATTACTTTTTTGTGAAGGAAAAGCCCTACAAGCACCGATATTATCAGCATGATGGTGGGATTAACCAGTAAAAGCCATTTGATTTCGGTTGCAGAAAACTGACTGAGCAATAGTTTTTCAGTCTCTTCTGGTAAAGGAATTTCCATTAACAACAATGACAATACCCCTATGAAACCGAGCGAGAAAAGGACGACCCCTAAAACGAGTGTTTGTTTGTTCATGAGCTATGAAATATAATCAATTAGTCATCTAATTCAACCAACTTGATACAGTACTTCATATTCATGCGAACAAGCTTGATGGCCAACAAAAAACCCTGCCATTTCTGACAGGGTTTTGTAGAGGTTCCGAGCGGATTCGAACCGCTGTACGAGGTTTTGCAGACCTCTGCCTAGCCACTCGGCCACGGAACCATTTTATTAAGGGAACGCAAAGTTAACTTTTTTGCATCACTGTCAAACTTCACGATTCTTTTAGCGTACGGCTCAGTTCAACGCTCACATTTTTAGCCACTCCGTTAATCGGGGGGTTGAGTTTTGCCACCCGCACTTTTACGGCTTCCAGCTCCGGAAAGGTTTCAGTAATGGAATCGATAATTCGGCGCACCACGTGCTCAAGCAGGTTCGAGCGCACTTTCATTTCATCCCGCACAATCTCGTGAACCTTCACGTAATCAATCGTACAAGAAAGATCGTCGTTTACCTCCGGAACCGACAGATCGCTGGTCAGCTCTACATCCACCAGATACTCGCTGCCAATCATGGCCTCTTCCTCCAGACAGCCGTGGTATGCGTATAATGATATACCTTCTACACGAATAACTCCCATTAGCTTAATTTTCTGAGTCCGGTTTCCATCCGCGTCAATACTTCGTCTTTTCCCAGCAGGGCGCAAATTTCAAAAAGCGAAGGGCCGGCACCTTGTCCGGTAAGCAGCAACCTTAAATTGGGCATCACCGCTCCCAGTCCTAAACCTTTTTCCTCGATAAAAGTTTTGAATTCCTGTTCAACATTGGCGGCATCAAAATTCTTCAGATCGCGGAAACGCTGAGCCAATTCGGCCATAATATCCGGCGTCTGCTCCTTCCACTTCTTCTTCAGCGTTTGATCATCGTACTTTTCAGGAGCCTTGAACAAATACTCGCCTTCAAGCATATCGGCCACAAAAACGGCGCGCTCTTTCATCAGCTCCACCACCTTTGCTACAAAACCGGCATCTGCGTTATAGCCTTTGGCATGAAGTTCTGGAATAAAAAGTGCGGCCAGTTCTTCGGAAGTTTTTTCCCGCAGGTAATGCTGGTTAAACCATTTTGCTTTATCGGGATCAAACTTGGAACCCGATTTTCCTACACGCTCCAAACTAAAGGCTTCCACCAGTTCTTCAAGAGAGAATATTTCCTGATTCGTTCCCGGATTCCAGCCGAGCAAGGCCAGCATATTAACAAAAGCTTCGGGAAAATACCCTTTTTCACGATAACCCGATGATATTTCACCGCTGTTGGGGTCTTTCCACTCGAGGGGGAAAACCGGAAAACCAAGTCGATCGCCGTCTCGCTTGCTGAGTTTTCCGTTGCCATCGGGCTTAAGCAACAGCGGAAGGTGCGCAAATTCAGGCGCCTCCCATCCAAAATACTGGTAAAGCAACACATGCAACGGCGCCGAAGGCAGCCATTCTTCTCCGCGGATGACATGCGTAATTTTCATTAAATGATCATCCACAATATTCGCGAGGTGATACGTTGGCATTCCGTCGCTCTTATACAGCACCTTGTCATCGAGCTGATTACTGTTTACTACTACCCAACCGCGGATTCTGTCCTGAACGCGAATTTCCTCGTTGCGCGGCATTTTGATACGGATCACATAAGGGTCTCCGGCATCGAGACGTGACTTCACCTCATCTTCAGACAAAGTGAGTGAGTTTTTCATGTTGCTGCGCGTAATGTTGTTGTACTGCCACGACGCCACACCTGCTTTTTTGGCGCGCTCCCTAACCTCATCGAGTTCCTCCGGGGTATCAAAAGCAAGATAGGCATGACCGCTGTTAATCAACTGATCGGCGTATTCGCGGTACAGATGTTTCCGCTCCGACTGACGATACGGACCGAGTTCTCCGCCAAAGGTTTGACCCTCATCGGGAATAATACCGCACCATTTAAGCGATTCAATAATATATTCTTCCGCGCCTGGAACAAACCGTGCCTGGTCAGTGTCTTCAATGCGCAATAAAAACTGGCCGTTGTATTTTTTGGCAAACAGATAATTGTATAAGGCGGTTCTCACGCCTCCCATGTGCAACGGTCCTGTAGGGCTCGGCGCAAAACGTACTCTTACAACTGGTTCGGTCATTTATTGAAAATTTTGCGCAAAGATAGTGGAATTACTACGGCTTCATTTAATGCTGATGCACATTGGCTATAGCAGAAATCATTAATATTACATCCCTAACCAAACCATTAATCATGAGAAGATTTTTACTCTTTTTTGCAGTAATTGC
>CALDPJ010000335.1 GCA_937911795.1 uncultured Flavobacteriales bacterium
AAATTCAGTTCTTTGGCCTGCTCTACATCCAAACCGCGCTCTACCGGCGTTCCGGTTCCTTTAGAAACTAGTTCCGGATCCATGGAATCTACATCAAAAGAAAGGTAAAGCACATCGCAGTCAGACAGCTTCTGAAGGCATTCCTCCACACACTCCGCAACACCGCGTTTGGAAACTTCGGAAACGGTGTAATTTTTAATGTCTTTTTCCTGCATCAGTTGCACTTCGGGCTCTTCGGTATCTCTTACGCCAAAAAAGACAATATCATCCGGATGTACTTTTGGAGCAATACCTCCGTAATTTTTCAACTGATTCCACAACTCAGCTGTTTCCTGATCCGGTTCGTTTTGCTGGCTGTTTAAATTGTCTTCGTTCATGCAGATGGCAATCGGCATTCCGTGAATATTTCCGGATGGTGTGGTAAATGGAGAATGCATATCTGCGTGGGCATCGATCCATATAACACCGAGCCGGGCAGATGACTTTGCGTTCTTTAAACCGGCAATCGTGGCTGCGGCATTCCCGTGATCGGCAGAAATAACGAGCGGAAAATCATGGGCGGCTACTACATCTTCCACCGTTTCTGCGGCTGCTTTAAAAACTTCGTTGAAAGCGTCGATTCGCTTTGCCAGCGGGTGCTTTGTTCTGTTATACAAGGCATTGTTCTGATGCTGAACAACTTTTATTTCGTGCCGGTGAAAAAGATCATCATTTTTCTTAAGCGCCTCAATTTCAATAGCTTTGGAACCCATACTGGAACCCCGGGTTCCGGCAGCAATCTCTGAATCGTTGATTACAATTACCAAACTCATAAGTACCTTTTTTGAATGATCTGCAAATGTAGTGATGTGGGGAGAATAGCCATTGAATTTCAACCCGCGAAAGTTGATGGGATTTTTTCTGGTAATTTTTCTCATGGAATACGAAATGAACATTCATTGAGGAAAAAACGTATAAAATTGCTTCCAAAGCAATGAAGAGAATAGTTATATTGGCCGCAAGTTTTAATAACCAAACCAACCAATTCTTTACGGTGCTATCTCGTACCCTTCTTCAACTTATCGTTTTTATTTGCATAGGCTTCGGTGTGCTGGCATTGTCGTGCTCGCGTTTTAATGCCTTCGACCAACGGCTGCGTGAAGGAATAATCGAGTACAATGTCACTTTTCCCTATTTGGATGACAGTAACAATATGATGGCCAGTTTGCTTCCGGACAAAATGTACCTGCATTTCAAAAAAGACAGATTCAGTTCAGAGCTGGCAACAGTTGGCGGGTTGTTCAAAAACCGTTTTGTCTCCAATCAAAACGAAATGCAGCTCGTACATCAGATGAAGATCTTTAAGAAAAAACTGGAGAGTGACTATAACGAAACTTCAGTACATCGACAGTTGATGAATATGCCCAACCTGACGATTATCGAAACTAACGAAGTGGATTCTATCGCCGGCTATGCCTGCAAAAAGGCAATTGGTATATACGACCACATAGCCTTGCCGGAAATGACCATTTACTATACCGACGAAATCAACGTGGATTCACCCAACTGGTGCACACAGTTTCATCCCATTAAAGGGGTGCTTATGCAATATGAGATCGAACAATTCGGTATTCGTATGCGTTTTCGTGCTAACTCAGTTCAAGCGTTGAAAATAGAAGAAGAAAAGCTTGCTCCTGAACCTGGATACGATCGTGTCTCACCCGATCAGTTGCAGGTTGAAATCGAAGAATTGCTGAATTCATTTAATATGTAACTCCATGAAAATTCACTCCATGAAATTTATTCTCAGTGTTTTTGCTTTGTTTCTGTTTGCACAACTTTCCGCTCAATCTTTTGAAGGTGTTGTAGAATATGCCATCACTTATGAAAATTTACCACCCGAAATGGAAGAGCACAAGTCGTTGTTTCCGACCGAAGCTAAAAGCACAATCAAAGGACATATGGTGAAAATGGAGCAACCGCTTTCGATGGGAATGAAGCAGGTAACGATCATGGACAATAAAGCAGAAAGCGGTGTTTTGCTCATGGATATGATGGGACAAAAAAATGCGATTGTACTGGATAAAGAAAGCCGCGAAAAATTTGAAGAGGAACAACCTGAAACGGAATTTGAATACCTCAATGAAACCAAAACAATTGCCGGCTACAACTGCAAAAAAGCGCTCATGAAAGTCAATGACGGCGAAAAAGATATCGTGCTGGAGGTATATTACACGCCAGAAATCGCAACTTCAGGAATGTACCAGATGAGCGGACTGAAAGGATTTCCACTGCAATACTCTACATCGGCCGGACAATTTGTGATGACCCTTACCGCGCAGAACGTCGAGAAGAAAAAAATCAGTGAAGAAGAGTTTACCATTCCCGAAGGATATCAACACATTACGTTTGATCAATTTCAGAAAACATTGGGTCGGTAACATTTGCCTACTCTCAACACCCCACTGTTAAAATACAATGCATCTTCCTACCGTTTTGCACAACGGATAGCTGTACTTTTGACCCTTTAGTAGTTGCCGAAAAACGGCAGTCCGGAACCGTATGTGCGCCAAGAAAACAAAAGATCCGAAAAGTAAGAAACCGCCTGGAGTAGTTAAAGTTGCGGTGCTCAAATTCATAAGCTTTGTTCGCAGCGAACGCTTTCACCGGCTGGTGGGACTATTTTTGCTGTTGTTCACGCTCTTTCTCATGGTTTCGTTTGTGTCCTTTTTCTTCACCTGGAAATTTGACCAAAGCCATTTAAGCGAATCGTGGTGGGATTTTATGGTCAACCCCGAAATTACCGTTGAAAACTGGCTCGGCAAACTGGGCGCATTGCTCAGTCACGCTTTCATTCACGCAGGATTTGGAATTGCCTCATTCGGACTGGTATTGCTTTTCGGGCTGATAGCGCTAAAAATATTATTCGATGTTTGGGTGCTTCCCATCGGCAAAACCATTTCTTACCTCATTGTATTGTTTCTGATTGTTCCGGTGTCGATGGCCTTCTTCTTTTCGGAAAGTCACCCCTACCTTGCGGGAGCGTTCGGATTTCACCTCAATTTTTGGCTGACCAGTGCTCTGGGAACATTCGGAACCGGCACCTTGTTGTTGTTTACCTGGCTCGGACTGGCGATGCTGGCTTTTAATGTAGCTCCAAAAAATTTGCTCGAATGGTTCGAAAAACTCACTTCTAAAAAAGAACGCGATTCTATTGCGGAGGCCGAGCCTGAAGATGAAACCGAACTTGCTCATTCCGTTGACGAGATAGAGGCAGAACCTGTTCGTGCTAAAAAGGACATTTTCGACGATCTGCTCTACGACGATGAAGTGGAGACCGACGAAGAGGGATCTCTTGAATTTGCCCAATCCGAAGAATCTGCACCCGAAGAAGAAATTCCGGAAGATGACTTCGAAGACGCTGATTTGCCGCCTGAGCTTTCTGCCGGTGATGAGGAACTGGAAGATGGAGAACTCGAAGTCGAAGTGAAAGCCACCGAAGCCGAACTTTCGGAATCTGAAATTGAAGACCGGCTGAAACAGATGGATGACTATGATCCTAAACTTGATCTGTCATCGTACGAATTCCCCCGACTCGACCTGCTCGAAAAGCATAGCGACGGGGTGATTAAAGTCAACAAAGAAGAACTCGAGGCCAATAAAAACAACATCGTTCAAACGCTCGGCCATTACAAAATCGGCGTTTCCAAAATCAAGGCAACCATCGGCCCGACGGTAACATTGTATGAAATTGTACCCGAAGCAGGTGTGCGGATCTCGAAGATTAAAAACCTTGAAGATGACATCGCACTCAGTCTGGCTGCCCTGGGAATCCGGATTATCGCACCGATACCAGGACGCGGTACCATCGGAATCGAAGTACCGAATTCAAGTCCTGATGTGGTCTCCATGCGTTCGTTGATTGCTTCTGATAAATTTCAGAACAACGACTACGAACTTCCGCTGGCATTGGGTAAGACTGTTTCCAACGAGACTTATGTAGCCGATCTGGCGAAAATGCCTCACCTGCTGATGGCCGGAGCAACAGGCCAGGGTAAATCGGTGGGTTTAAATGCGATTCTGGTATCACTGCTCTACAAAAAGCACCCGGCGCAAATCAAATTCGTGCTCGTCGATCCGAAGAAAGTGGAACTTACGCTGTTTAATAAAATTGAACGCCATTTCCTGGCCATGCTTCCCGGTTCGGCCGATGCCATCATCACCGACACGAAAAAAGTGGTGAATACGTTGAATTCTCTTTGTATTGAAATGGACCAGCGCTACGAGCTGCTCAAACATGCTCAGGTCAGAAACATTAAAGAATACAACTCGAAGTTTATCAAGCGACGACTCAATCCGGAAAATGGCCACCGCTTTTTGCCGTACATCGTGCTCGTGGTGGATGAGTTCGCCGATTTGATCATGACGGCCGGAAAAGAAGTGGAAGGCCCCATCGCTCGTCTGGCACAATTGGCACGGGCCATTGGAATTCACCTGATCATCGCTACACAGCGGCCTTCGGTGAACGTTATCACCGGAATTATCAAGGCCAACTTCCCGGCGCGGATTGCTTTTCGGGTGACGTCAAAAATCGATTCCAGAACGATTCTGGATACCGGCGGAGCAGATCAGCTGATCGGTCGCGGAGACATGCTTCTGTCGCAGGGAACAGAGCCCATACGCCTGCAATGTGGATTTGTGGATACGCCCGAAGTAGAAGAAATTACCGACTTTATCGGAAACCAACGCGCTTACCCGAGCGCTTACCTCCTACCCGAGGTTCAGGAAGAATCGGGCGAAGGCAGCGGAACACTGGACGACGAAGACCGCGATGCTTTGTTTGCCGATGCTGCGCACGTGGTGGTGATGCATCAACAAGGCTCCGCTTCTCTGTTACAACGCAAACTCAAACTCGGTTATAACCGTGCGGGAAGAATCGTCGATCAACTCGAAGCTGCCGGAATTGTCGGGCCTTTTGAAGGAAGTAAAGCGCGCCAGGTACTGATTGCCGATCCTCAGAGTTTGGAACAGTTATTGAATAGCGGGAATAACAACGAATAAAACCAAAACATGAAATTCCGAATACCCTTTTTCTTAGTGTTGATCACACTTTTAGTAAACGTTCAGGCGCAGGATCAACAAGCCGTTGACATCCTCAATAAGGTCAGCTCCAAAACCAAAGCCTACGACGATTTTTCAGCAAAATTCACGATGAATCTGGTTGATGTTCAAAGCGACATCAATCTTACCAAAACGGGAAATATTATTGTAGCCGGTGATAAATACCGCGTGAAACTCGACAATGATGTAGTGATCGGTGACGGTGAAACCCGCTGGACCTACCAGGCCGAAAGCAATGAAGTGTATGTGGATTACGAAGTAGAAGACGACGGAACGGGACTCAATCCTTCAAAAATTTTCACAATCTGGGAATCGGGTTTTAAACAATTTTACGAAGGAGAAAAATCCATGGATGGCAAGCAGGTTCATCAAATCAACCTACATCCGCTCAAACCGGATCAAACAAATTACCACACCGTAAAAGTTTTTGTGGATAAAGCAAAGCTGGAACTGGTGAAGGTTGAAGTTGCCGGAAAAGAAGGCGATACTTACATCTACAAAATGCTCGATTTCAAATCGAATCAAAACATTTCTGCCGGACAATTGGCGTTTAACAAATCTGATTTCCCCGGAGCCGAAGTGATTGATATGCGATAATTGTCACCAGAGAATTATACCAACAAAGCAAAGCTGTGAATTAAGCTTTGCTTTTTTTATGCTTAATCAAATCGGCCATAATGAAATCCTGCTCTAATCTAATTTCATTAACTTGAATAGTTGCGTATTCAAAAGGAGAAAATATTGGCCATTGGGCTGTGCTGATAAGTCAATTGTAATCTTGTCCCCGGAACTTTTACCACTCAAAACCGATCTGTACAGTGCATCATAAATGATGTAATGGGATTGTCCTCTTTCACCCGTTTCTATAGTAAAATTTCCTGAAGACGGATTGGGATAAATGGAGATAGCAGATGAATAATTCCTATCTGTACCACTTGTAACGATATCGGACAGTTTCAAAACGAAAATCTCCCAATTGATTCCTCCGGTAGAAAGATAGAAAGTCTCAAGTCCAGGGTTGAAATCTGCAGTGTAATTGAATGAACCTGTGATGTAAAGATTATTCATTTCATCAATTGCTATACCCTCCGCTGTATTCCAACTAATTCCGCTTTCATCATTTGTACCCACAATGTTTCGCGCCCAGATAAAATTACCCTCTGTATCTAATTTTGAAATATAAATTTCCAACATTCCTATAGGAATGAGGTTGAAAATATCTGAACCCGGATCAAAATCAGCAGTAAAGGCAAATCCTCCTGTAGTATATACATTTCCTTCCGAGTCTAATGCTATAGACTGACTGTAGTCATCGAATTGTCCGCCCATGCTTTTCATCCAAAGATGATTTCCATCAGCGTCCAATTTACAAACAAAAATATCTCTGGTTCCAGCTGACACAATGTTTGAAGTACCCAAACCAGAATCATAATAAAGAGTGTCATTATATCCACCGGTTATGTATATATTTCCAAATGCGTCGATAGCAAGAGAATTTCCGCAATCAGAACTATTTCCACCCATACTTTTTACCCAGATAAGATTTCCATCTGGATCTAACTTAGAGATAAAAGCATCCGAATTCCCTATCGAATTCAGGTTGAAAAGGCCCACCCCCGGATCAAAATCAGCAGTAGCTGTAAATTGGCCTGTTGTATAAATATTACCAGCTGAATCTGTTGCTATGCCGTATCCGGAATTAAGAATTTCTCCCCCCATGCTTTTTGCCCAAATGAAATTTCCGTCGGCGTCTAATTTGGATATAAAGATTGCATCTGTACCTGTCGAGGACAGGC
>CALDPJ010000336.1 GCA_937911795.1 uncultured Flavobacteriales bacterium
ATGAACAATCAATGGCAGCCGCTGTGCAGTATGTTGTAGATCAAAAAGGAAGAATTGATGTAGTGGTTAACAACGCCGGACTCGGGTTGATCGGCTCTATCGAAGACACCAGCGATGCCGAGGCAAAAGCCATTTTCGAAACCAATGTGTTCGGACTGATGAATGTTTGTCGCGCAGTACTTCCGCACATGCGTGCCGCTGGCTCGGGTAAGATCATCAACATTTCTTCGATTGCCGGAGTGATGGGATTGCCCTATCGTGGAATTTACAGCGCCAGCAAAGCATCGGTAATTGCCATCACAGAAGCCATGAGCGCAGAAGTGCTGAGATTTGGCATTAACGTTTCGGCCATATTGCCCGGTGATTTCAAAACCAGCATCAACGACAACAGAAACGTAGCCGTCGGTGCCGGGCAATCTGTTTACAATACCGATACTGCCGCCATCAATCAGTTGGTTACCGAAGAAGTAGCCAATAGTTCTGACCCGATTCTTATTGCGAAGAAAGTGGAACTGATTATTAAAACCGGTAAACCAAAGATGCTTTATCAGGTTGGCAAACCGGTTCAAAAGCTGAGTACCATTCTGCACTACCTGCTGCCAGGAAGGTGGTTCGAAAAAATTCTGCTCAATCACTATAAGCTAAAATGACCCGGCGAGTTACTTCTCTTTTGAGCGTTAAATGCTATCTTTAAACCCATCCAAAACCCATCTTAAACATGAAATTTTTTATCGACACTGCGAATCTAAATGAAATCCGTGAAGCCTATGAACTGGGAATTCTGGATGGCGTGACTACCAATCCCTCGCTCATGGCAAAAGAGGGGATTTCCGGTCACGAAAATATTATTGAGCATTATGTGAACATCTGCGAAATCGTTGACGGAGATGTAAGTGCTGAAGTAATTGCCACCGATTACGAAGGAATTATCGCGGAAGGAGAAAAACTCGCCGCTCTGAAACCCAATATTGTAGTGAAAGTGCCGATGATTCGCGATGGTGTGAAAGCCCTCAAGTATTTCAGCGAGAAAGGAATCCGAACCAACTGTACGCTTGTTTTTTCAGCAGGTCAGGCCTTGCTGGCGGCCAAAGCCGGTGCCGATTATGTATCACCATTCATCGGCCGGTTGGATGATATTTCTACGGATGGTCTGACTCTTATTCAGCAGATTCGCACGATATTCGACAATTACGGATACTCCACCGAAATTCTCGCTGCTTCGGTTCGCCATCCGATGCACATTATTCAGTGCGCTGAAATTGGTGCCGACGTCATCACTGCTCCGCTCAACGCCATTACAGCTTTGTTAAATCATCCGCTCACCGACAGCGGTCTGGAAAAATTCCTGGCCGATCATAAAAAAGCCATGACGGTGAAGGCATAATTTAAAATTAAACACACGGAAAAATGATCCTGAATATTCACCCCGAGAATCCCGACCCAAGAAGAATTGCCGAAGTGGTAGATTGTTTGCGCAAGGGCGGGGTGATCATTTATCCTACCGATTCCGTATATTCCATCGGTTGTGATCTGATGAATATCCGCGCCATGGAACGCGTTGCGCGCATCAAAAACATCAAACTGGAGAAAGCCAATTTTTCTCTGATCTGTTATGATCTCAGCCACTTGTCCGAATACACCCGTCCCATCGACAACGCGGTTTTTAAGCTCATGAAAAAGGCGCTGCCCGGGCCCTATACCTTTATCCTGAACGCGAGCGGAAATGTTCCCAAAATATTTCAGAGCAAGAAGAAAACGGTGGGTATTCGAGTTCCCGATAATAATATTCCGCGCGAAATTGTGAACATTCTTGGTAATCCCATCGTCTCAACCTCTGTTCACGATGATGATGAAATTCTGGAATATACCACCGATCCGGAGCTGATTCACGAAAAATACAACCATCAGGTCGATATGGTAATCAATGGCGGATTCGGAAATCTGGATGCTTCAACAATATTTGACTGCACGAATAATGTTCCGGAACTGATACGGGAAGGAATTGGTCCGGTAGATATCCTCGGTTAAGCCACTACTCCGGTTAATATACCGGCGCTACCTCAAATAGATAAGGCCACAACTTTCCGGTGACTAAAAATGTACTGCGATCGAATCGGTAGGCAATGCCATTCATTACATCCACGCGGCCCACATTGGGTTGTTTACTGAGAATGTCATCAAAATTCCAGTATGCCAGAACCGCTCCGGTTTCCGGATCGATGACCGCAATTCTGTTCTGGTTCAGAATATTGGCGTACAATTTACCCGCAACAAACTCCAATTCGTTGATCTGCCCAACATCACCCCGGTGATCGAACACCCGCACCTGCTTTATCTGCGACCAATCTTCCGGATCAATAAAAGTAAGATCGGCAGAACCGTCGGTGAAAATAAAGCGCTCACCGTCATAACAGAGTCCCCAGCCTTCGCCATTGCCCAACCGGTTTTCAAAAGATCTTTTCTTTTCGAGGGTATTTAAATCGTATATAAATACCTGGTGTTCCTGCCAGGTTAATTGGTACAATTCATCATTATAGAGAGTGAGTCCTTCGGCGAAATAATCATCTTCAAGTTTCTTTGTTACGATGGTTTCACCACTGTTTAAATTCACCTTCCGCAGGTCCGACATTCCATAACGGCCGTTGCTCTCGTACAACCAACCATCATGGAACAATAAACCCTGGGTGTATGCTTTATTATCGTGCGGATAAGTTTCGATCAGACGATATCCCCATTCAGCAGGAGGTTTGGGAAGTACTACGCGTATAGAAGATGAACCGCGCATTGCTGTGCTGTCTGCCAGCATCACTTCTGCCCGCAATCCGTGATAACCGCCTCCCAAGGATAAAGTAGGAAGCCAGAAATCGAGCGAGTCCGTTTGGTTGAATCGGATATTGTTTCGCTGCGATTTCAGGATCACCGACTGAACCGGAGATTCCGCATCGTATTCCAGCTTTACCCGAAGTGTATCACCATATTGAACGAGCGCATTATCAGCATTCTGAAGGAGTATTTTAACATTCTTCACTTTGGGTGAAGCTACTCCACTCCTTTTCACTCTTTCTTCGCGGCAGCCTAAAGCCAGCAAAACAATCAGAAGATATAGAATCCGAACTTTCAAACTTTTGATTTTGGTGGCAAATTAAGTGATAAAAAAGCTTTTCCGAGGTATGCTGTTAAATCCGATGCAATCATGGCATCCATACTGGTTTCTTCAACGGCAAGATCTGCGGCTTTACCATGCAGATAGACACCCAGTATAGCGGCATCTTTCACGGAGTAACCCTGTGCCAAAATTCCGGTGAGAATTCCGGTGAGGACATCTCCACTACCACCGGTAGCCATGCCCGGATTTCCGGTGCTGTTAAAATAAACTTCACCGGTGGGAGTAGCCACGGCTGAGTGCGCCCCTTTCAAAATCACAAAACAATTGTTGTTTCGGGCGTATTCAATCTGTTTCATCAACCGATCGAAATCGTTCTCCCACTCGCCCACCAAACGTCCAAACTCACCGGGATGAGGGGTTAAAACAATTTTATCGTGGAGCAATTTTTTCCAGCCGGAATTTTCAGACAGGGCATTAATTGCATCTGCGTCAACCACCGTTGGAAGTTCTGGATTTTGTAGAACAGCGAATACAAAATCAGCGGTTTTAGAACTGGTTCCGATACCGGGCCCTATTCCAATAGCCGAAAAAGCGGTTACATCCGGTGATCCGGAAAGAACATCCCGCTCGTCGACTTCCTGAACCATTGCTTCGGGAACAGCGGTGTGCATAATGGCTGTTCCCGATGTCGGTAAAAAAGCGGTTACCAGTCCCGGTCCGCTGTGCAGCGCACCCTTTGCACATAAAACCGCTGCGCCGAATTTCCCGTTGCTTCCAGCCATAATTGCCGCGTGCCCGAAAGTTCCTTTGTGAGAAAATTTCTGCCGGGATTTCAGAATGCGCTTCACCATTTCGGTGGTAATAAAGGTATAATCGGTTTCTACCGTTTTGATAAATTCTGGGTGCAGACCGATATCCAGCACTTCCCATTTTCCGACCTGCTCCGCATTCTCACCGAGCAAAAAAGCGAGTTTCAGAAACTGAAAAGTAAGCGTGTAGGTAGCCTTTACGATGTTGTCGCGGAGGTTGCTGCTGTTGTCCTGATCGAACAAACCGGAAGGCATGTCAATGGAAATTACCGCTGATCCCGAGGCATTAATGGTATGAATAACTTCTGCTGCGATACCAACGGTGCTGCGCGTGATTCCTGTTCCGAAGATGGCGTCAATCACAAGGGCATCGGAACCAATTTCCGGAAGATCCGAAGATTTCTTAATGCGTTTAACTGGTAGCTTGCTTTTACCAATCCGTTGGAAATTGGTCGAATAATCAGGACTTGGTTGGTCAGAAAAATCGACTATGTATACTTCAACCTCGTATCCGTTGCGACTCAGCAACCGGGCAATTACCAATCCGTCGCCGCCATTGTTGCCGACTCCACAAAAAACTTTAAAGACATATTCTCTTTCGTCGAGATGCGCGGGAAAAAGTTCAGGAGCCCGATCGTAGATCCATTGAAAACAGGCATCACCTGCTCGCTCCATCAGATCGACAGAAGAAATGGGTTCTTGTTGTATAGTGAAATTGTCTCCTTCCCGGATTTGCTTCGACGACAGAATTTTCACGCGCGTGATTTTGTGTCAAAAATAGCAAAGAAAGGCAGTTATCCTACCTTACGGTCTATATGCTAAAAATGAAAGTTCAGATTGATACTTCCGCGGGTGTTATCCGTGTCCAGCCCGATTTGGGTATTTCCACCAACCTGCGTGGTTCTTGACACCAAAGTTTCTGTTCCACCACCGGTAGGAATCGTCCACGCTTCTGTTTCGATTTCGCCCTTACTCTGAACAGCTACCATTGCCGCCAAACCAAATTCAAGTCCTAACGAAACCTTCGGAAAAACGAATATTTCTGCACCAACAAAAGCCCGTGCTCCAAGCATGAATCTGGTACCGGGATTATAACTTGTAACAAAAGAATTATTCTCTCCGAAATTTGTCACCGGCGTTTCCGGGTTTTCCTGAAACACCAGTTCGAATTCGGTTCGATCGGGCACCTGATTATTGCTTTCAACCATGTTGCCGTATTTAAAATTGTGACTTTCGGTTCCCAATCCTACTCCTCCTTCGATTCCATAAAAACCCTGAATACGCGTCTGGCCCTTCCGTTTTTCTATGCCGTAACTCACATAAATGTTGGTGACTGTGCGGTTGTAGGTATCCTTTACCACATTATCGGTTGCCACATTTGAAAATTCCGGCTGAAATCCGGTCCAGGAATTAGACATTAATCCCAAACGGACTTTTATTCGTGTAGCAAGATCTGCCCGGCGGAACATCTTTAAAGAAATTGCCAGTTCCGGATTGTTAAACGCCGTTCCAGGAGCCTGATTTCCATTGGCCGAGAAAATATTTCCGAGGTATAACAGGAACGGAGCTGCGTCTACTCCCAGGGCGTATTCACCAGCTTCGGGCAAAAAAGCTTCACCTTTTTTGGAAACTGGTTGTGCAAAACATTGTAAGACGAAGATGGTAAGCAGGCTGGTCAGGATTATCCGCATGGGGTATGATTTGCTGTATTATACGGCAGCAGCAGAGACTTATTGCTTTTGCCGATATTATTTCTTCAAATTGAAACGATAGTAATCGCCTTCTGAGCCCTCTTGATCATGGATCTCGATGATGTCTATTACGGCGTAACGTTCAGGATCGGTGCTGTACCGGGTAATGATAATATCATCGGTAGATATACCGGAAACGACGTTTTGCTTGTTGCCTTCTTCATAGGTACTTTTAGCAGAATTGAACGTAGCCTGGGCATAATTGTAGGTATTTGAATTGGCCTGAACGAACTGAAGTCCGCTGGCGCTGGTCCAGCTCTTGCTCAGCATTTCATCATCTTCGAGATCATATTCCATAACATCAATGGTTAAGGAATCCGTATCAATCGAAATCTGAAAAAGATCTTCTGTGGTGATATTGAATGCTCTATCTGCATCCCCTGCATGAATACTATATAACTGAAGTCCCGCCTTTTCCTGAAGAAACGCAGAACCTGTCACTACCACGTATCTCGGGGTTTTAACCACACGTCCTTCCATGTCCTCGAGAATAAAAACAAAATTCACTTTGGAAACACCTTGAGCAGGCACCAGAAACGGATAGGTGAAATTCGCGTTGCTGCCGGAAAGGACAGTATCCAACACAGTGTAGGTAATTTGATTATCCTCTTTTTTTGTAATTCGGAGAGATTTCAATCCATCATCTGCCGATGCGTCTATTCCAAATTCCATCAATTGTCCTGCCTGGCGGGTGAACTCAGTACTATTCGGTGACACTCTGAGTCGTGGTCCTTCGATATCTTTTCGACAACCTGTAGAAACCAACAATACAGTGATGACCAGTAAAATGGAATTTAACAAAAACCTGATTTTCATGTTGCTTTAATTTTGGTCAAAAGTAGCGCAAAAACAAAAACACCCGCACAAAGGCGGGTGTTTTTATCAATATAATCCTGTTAGTGCCTTACTTCGTAACGATACGATAAGCTTTAGCACGTACAGTTAATGTTTCCTGACGTCCGAGGAACATTTGATCAACCGTTGTCTCATAAGAAACTGGCAATACAAAGTCAGCGTCTGGTCGGGACATCAATGCATCGTAAAGTGCATTGTTCCATCCACGGGTAGCGAGTACTCCAGGTTGTCCTCCACCGATTCCGGTGTTAGAAAGGATACCTTGAGTATAGCGACGTCCACCATAAGGAATGATTAGAAAGTAAGACTGAGTTGTTTTTCCAACAACATCGCCTACATATTCCAGATCATCCATAGTGAAGTTTATCTGAGTATTAATCGGACTTACGGGAGTTGCTTTCTGTCGCATAGTGCAGGATGTTGCAACCATAACGATCAGAGCAAGCAACGCCAAAATTCTGAAGTTTTTCATTTTGCTCTGTTTTAATTTGGGTTAACAACCTGTACTATCGGGTAAAGTAGAAATTCACAGTCAATCGAACATTTGAGTTCGTGTCCATATTGAACTGACGTTGGCTGAGATCGCTAAACGCTAAGTCAGTACCTCGGTCTGTTGTGAAGTATTCTGTGCTGTATGTTTCGAAGGCATCAGGATTTGTGTAATCTCTCTCTTCGGTCACTTTGGTTTTACCACCCAACAACCATTTCATAGAAAGACCATACTCAAGGCCTACAGAAACAGGAAGCTGAGCAACGAACATGTTGAAACCTACTACCCAACCAAGACCGATAACAGTAGAATTGGTTTGTGCGGTGAACAAATCACGGGTTCGGATGTCATCAGCATCACCCTCTACAACGGCGTATTCTACTTCATTGGTCATACGATCTTTTCTGAAACCGAGCAACAAATCAGCTCCGGTGTATACATCAAAGAAGTTAGAGTTAGAGAAGTGGTGCTCAAAACCAAGAGCAATAGTGTACTCTCTCATCTGGTTGATGTTCTCGAAACGTGAAGTGTCACCTTCAAGCAATTCGTTTCCGGTAGGCTCGTGGTTCAATACGTCTCCGTTGAACCGGTCGTTGTCAGCATACAGACGGATACCAGCGCGCAATACGAAATTGTCAGTGTGGTAGTACTTAA
>CALDPJ010000337.1 GCA_937911795.1 uncultured Flavobacteriales bacterium
ATCTGATCAATGATATTGCCATCGATTCCCAAAACAGAATGTGGTGCGCTACAGGTGCGGGACTCAATTTGCTGGATCCGTCTGATACTACCTTTCTCACATTCAACCACCTTTTCGATTCGCCGGGTTCGATTTCGCACCCTGTTGTTAATTGTCTCGAAGCAGACGCAGCGGGCAATGTGTGGGTGGGCACCGATGGAGGTATCACAAAAATATCCGCCGATTTAAAAGTTCAGCGGATGCTCGAACCTCAGATTCCTGATTTTGCTGGCTTTTCCGAACCGGTCCTATCGATGGTGATGACAAAAGAACAGATGTTGTGGATTGGCACCGGAACTGAATTTATGAGTCTGGATTCTGCCGGTGAAATAACACGTAGTTTTTCTACAGATGGATCCATTCCGGGAGGATTGAAAGGCGGTGCTATCCAGAGCATACTGCAGGATCAGAGTGGTGCGGTTTGGATTGGAACCACATCCGAAGGCTTGTTCCGCTTCAGTACCCAACAACAAATTTTCACACACTATTTCGGAGCAGCAAAGGGAGAAGTGCGGACGTCACTGGAAACCGAAGACGGTGAATGGATTGTGGGGGGAAGAGACGGCCTTTTTCAGATTCATCCGGATGAGCCGATGTTCGACAGTTTTGATGCGACCTCGAAAAGTGTGCGAAATGCCATCGTTTCTCCGGTCAGAAGCATCGTTCGTTTCGGAGATCATTATTATGTAGGGCTATCGGGTAATGGCTTGCTCAAACTTGATTTGCGCTGGAGATTGGTGAAACACATTACAGTGAATGCTACCAACCCGCTCGGCCTCAACAGCAATAGAATTTCGTGTCTTCTGCCCGATGAACACGGCATCTGGGTGGGAACCAGTGGAGGTGGGCTGAGTTTCTATGATCCTGCAACCGATTCTTTTCACCGGTGGCAGTTCGATGGTAACCGGCTTCGAAGTCTGTTGGATAATAAGATTACCGCTCTCACCAGAGATCTTGACGGATATTTATGGATTGGAACAGCGAATCGCGGTTTGAGCAGACTCGACATTGCGCGCAATGAATTTACCCACTATGAACATCAACCCGAAGATACCGCCGGGATAAGCTCCAACCGGATCAATGGTTTACTGATAGACCGGAAAAACCGTTTGTGGATTGCAACCGGGGGAGGTGGATTAAATGTCTTTCACGGGGATAAAAAAAGCTTTGAAGTTTTTCGGTCGTTTCACGGCTTGCCTGCCAATACCGTAACAGCAGTAGTAGAAGATGAAGCAGGAATTTTATGGGTGAGTACCAACAGCGGATTGGCCCGGGTGGATTATGAAGGTATGGATATCCGAAAATTCAATATTGCCGATGGGTTGCAACAACTCGAGTTTTTACCGGGCGTCGCCGGAAAAACGGGCAATGGTGATTTGTGGTTCGGGAGCACACAGGGATTGGTTTTGCTGAACCCCGCTGCGTATGTTCCGGAAACTTTTGCTCCACCGATAGTTTTTACGGAAGTAACAGTTACCGAACCGATAAACGGTGTTCAACGGGAAGTTTCATTTTTTCCGGGAGATCAGAAACTGGAATATACCTTCGGAATCCACACCATTAGTATAGAATTCGCGATGCTGTCTCTGATGCAGGCAGGCAAGAATAAATACGCCTACCGAATTGATAATATGATGGATCAATGGTCGGATCTCGGAAATCAACGCACGATTAATCTGTCTACTCCGGATCCCGGCACCTACAGAATTATGGTAAAAGGAACCAACCATGACGGTATTCCGGCAGAAAGTTATTCCGAACTTGAACTGGTAATCCATCCGGTGATCTGGCAAACGGCAGGGTTCAAATTCTTAATTATCATTCTGCTGAGCGGAGGAATCTATTTGTTTTACCGCTGGCGTCTGAACCGGATCCGGTCGTACAATAAAATGCTGGAGCGGGTGGTGAAGAACCGCACCCAGGAAATCGCAAAGGAAAGAGATGAGAAAGCCGTTCTGCTGAAAGAAATTCATCACCGGGTAAAAAACAATTTGCAGATCATCAGTAGTTTGCTCAGTTTGCAATCAAGGTTTTCCGGTGATCCTAAAATTGAAGAATTGTTTCTGGAGAGTACGAACAGGGTTCAGTCCATGTCGATGATTCACGAGAAAATGTACCGCAGCGAGAACCTTAAAGAAGTTAGTCTGAAGCAATATATCCGCGAACTGGTAACCGCACTCATTGATGCTTATAGTGTTAATATGGATATCGAAGCGAAGATCGATGTGAATGTGGAGTATTTCGCTGTTGATACGCTCACTCCCCTTGGGTTGATTATCAACGAACTGGTTTCTAATTCACTGAAATATGCCTTCCGCAACCGGAATTCGGGCAATTTGTTCTTGTCACTGAATACCGGAGAAGACGATTATTTCAAGCTCATTATAGGCGACGATGGTGTAGGTTTTACGGAAGCGGACATCCGTGAAGGTGCTTTCGGAACCGAATTGGTGGAAGATCTTGCCGGTCAGCTACAGGGATCGATTGAACGGATTCCGAGTGATGAAGGAACGGTTTTCCTCCTCACATTTAAGGACATCGATAACCACTAATTTTTTCGCGCCGGCATCATCATCACAAACTCCGGAATACGGGCTTTGAAAACCAGGCCTGCGTCGAGTCGTTTCATCAGGTAGGAGCCGCGCATCGAACCGATGTCAGTCATAAAATCACAGGAAGAGCGGTAAGTATACAACTGCCCCGGCTGAAGTTTTGGCTGTTCGCCGACCACACCATCGCCCTGTACTTCTCGTTTATCTCCATTGGAGTCCGTAATAAACCATTGCCTGCTCAACAACTGAACAGCAAACTCATTGGTGTTTTCGATTGTAATGTTGTAGGAGAAATAATACTGCTGATTTTCAGCTGCAGAGAACTCTTCTTCGAAATGTGTCTCTACACTAATTTTAATTCCACTGCTGACTGCTGTTACCATGGTGCATCATTTTTTTGTTACGTGTTGGCGTGGTCGTTGGTTGGCGAAAGCATCAGCGTCTGTTAGCATAGACGTGTGAAACCCCTATAAGTTGGTCATAATTATTGGAAAAATCCCGATAGTAAACCAGAATTGTGTACTCATTCTCGGTTTCCTGAAACGAACCTTCAAGAATCGTAATGTCCGGTTCATCCTTCCGGTGATGTTCAACCACGGCGTATTGATAATTATAAAACCCTTGTTTCAGAAGTAGTTCGCCCTGGTATGCGTTCAGATCGGCATTGTAGGTTAATTGATTTTCCGGACCACAAGCAAAAGAATTGAAACCGCCGTAGATGTAGATATCCGAACCGATCAGCGGCTGATCCATCATCAGCGAAAAATAAACGGTTGCATAATCCGATTCGGTATGATCATTATAACCATCATCGTTTTTGATCAAAAACTGCCCGTTGATATCATCCAATGTCCTGTATTGCATAAACACGCGTTTGTCGTCCGGCTGAAGCACAATCTTTTGTCCGAGTGGTGTGCGCTCAGAACGACGAATGTATTCCATCTGATAAGTAAAGCTTTTCAGGTCGAGCGGGCGATATTCGTTTCCGGCCAAAAAAGTGGCCGGAGCGTCATAATCATAAACCAGCTCATTGTTTTTTACAAACACAGGTTTCAGCTCGGTAATAGCATTTTCCCACCTTCTGTTTTGGATGAGTTTCACGTGCAAGTCGCGGTAAGGGTTATTTATTGCGAATTCGCCGTGCTGAATTGAAAACTGAATCTCATGTCCCTCGTGGCGCATGGCTACATTTCTTGGCGCCACCACCTGTGCCGAAACATGCACCAGACTTTCCTGCACCATAAACCGCCGCGTGAAGGTGATTTTATCGGGTTCGCCTTCCGGAAAAACTTTCAGAATATAATTCCCTGATCGCGTAATCCGCAAGTCGCGGTTCGGAAATGAAAATGAATGGTGCGTATACCGATGCATCGTATTGAAGGAATTTGTGTAGTCGTTAACGTAGTGACTAAAAAATCCATCGATGTATTCTGATTCAATCAAATCGGATGATTTCCAGTCGTGGGTGCAGTGCTCAATGCTGTAGGCATATGTGCGGGTTTGCGGGTAATGATCGTCGAAGCGCACTTCGAGCTGATCCTGATTTTCGAGAGAGATGACCGGGGGATTCAACTGAAATCCTTTTTTAAAGATCAGCACCGTACGGATGTCAGGATCATAAATATGGTCGGTGAATTCTGAATCCTTCTTATTTTGTGTATCTTGATGTGAATTGCCAGAAATATCTTTAATGAGGAGTGGAGACCGGACAGGTTTTTCGGTAATTCTGTCATTTTTTAAATCTTCCCGGGAAGAAGATTCTGAAGGTGCAGAAACCGTATGGAACGCTAACAGAAGGGAAAACAAAAAAGTTAAGTAGTATCTGGTCATGTGAAAAGTTGTAGGTGCGAAGATAGCTACCAAATTTATTGCCACAAACTGTGCTTCCAATGAACAAATTCCTAATTTTGCCCAAAATTTAACGGATCTCTGATCATGTCTGATTCTATTAAGATCAAGAAGGGTGTAGATATAAAGCTGGTTGGTGCAGCAGAAAACGTAATCGCCTCGCTTGATCGTCCCGGGATTTTTGCAATAAAACCTACCGATTTTCATAATCTTGTTCCAAAACTTGTGGTGCGTGAGGGAGATCAGGTAAAGGCGGGTAGTGTGCTTTTTTACGATAAATATCGGGAAGCGATTAAATTCACAAGCCCAGTTAGTGGTGAAATTGCAGAAGTCCGAAGAGGCGAGAAGCGTAGAATACTTGAAATACGCATTCTTCCGGATGTCGAATCCCAAAGTATTGATTTTGGTGCTGCCGATCCGGTTTCGCTGTCGCGGGATCAAATCATCGATAAATTGATGGACAGCGGTCTCTGGCCCCTCATTCGTCAGCGACCGTTTTCGACCATTGCCAATCCAAACGATTCGCCCCGCGATATTTTTGTTTCCGCCATTAATTCGGCTCCATTGGCAGCGGATTACAACTTTATCTGCGCCGGTCAGCAAGACCTTCTGCAAACCGGAATCGACGCTGTAGGAAAACTAACCGAAGGCAAAATTCATTTTAATATCAGTCACGAAAACGCCCGGGCCTCTTCATTCACCGGGCTGAAAGGCGTGCAGCTCAATCGCTTCAGCGGACCTCATCCTGTGGGAAATGTGGGTGTACAGATTCACCACATCAACCCCATCGATAAGGGGGATGTTGTATGGTACCTCTCACCCCAGGATTTGATCACCATTGGTCGTTTGTTTAAAGAAGGCCGGTACAATCCAGAACGCATCATTGCACTTGCCGGTAGCGAAGTTATAGAGCCCAAATATTACAAAACCCAGATCGGTGCCAGCGCAGAAAAACTGGTAAAGGGGAAATTGAAAGAGGGTGTCAATCGCATTATTTCCGGAAATGTGCTTACCGGAAGTCAAATCGACGAAAACGGTTTCCTCGGATTTTACGATAGTGAAGTCTCGGTCATTCCCGAAGGATATGAACCACAGTTTTTCCTGACCGAAGGCTGGCTTTCTCCCGGATTTCACAAATTTTCGAACTCACGATCCTTTCCATCCTGGCTTACACCCGGTAAAAAATACCGGCTCGACACCAATATGAACGGCGAAGAGCGGGCTTTTGTAATGACCGGAGAACTGGATAAAGTTTTTCCTTTTGATATTTTCCCATTGCAGCTCATAAAATCGATCATCATCAACGATATCGAGATGATGGAGAAGCTGGGTATTTACGAAGTCGACAGCGAAGATTTTGCGCTGTGTGAGTTTGTATGTACCTCAAAAATAGAAATCCAGGAAATTGTGCGCAACGGCCTCGATCTCATTCAAAAAGAATTTGCTTAATCATAATATTCAAAGGCTTGAAAGGTTTAAAAAAGTTTATTGACACCAAATTGCGGCCTCCATTTAATGAAGGCGGTAAATTCCATAAGTACTGGCCGGTAATTGATGCGCTGGATACTTTCGCTTTCGTTCCGGGCCACGTCACGCACAAAGGTTCGCACATTCGCGATGGAATTGATTTGAAGCGCACCATGTTTATGGTGATTCTGGCGATGATTCCCTGCCTTCTGTTCGGGATTTATAACGTCGGTTTTCAGCATTATGCCGCCATAGGTGCCACGGCTTCCTTTGGTGATATCGTAGCCTTCGGAATGCTGAAGGTATTGCCGATCGTAATTGTTTCTTATGGTGTAGGGCTTGGCATCGAATTCATATTCACTGTAATCCGCAGTCACCCGATCAACGAAGGATTCCTTGTTTCAGGGATGTTGATTCCGTTGATTATGCCGGTTGAAGTTCCGTTGTGGATGGTGGCCGTGGCTACCGCCTTTGCGGTAATTATCGGAAAGGAAGTCTTTGGCGGAACCGGAATGAATATCCTGAATGTGGCGTTGACCGCACGGGCGTTTTTGTTCTTTGCGTATCCGACAGAGATGTCCGGAAATAAAGTGTGGATCAATACTTCAGAGGGAACGCCCGTAGATGGTTTCACCGGTGAAACGTTGCTGGCGCAGGCCACTACTGTACCGGCCAGTGAATTTACCAATGTGGCGGGAAATGCCTATGCCAACGTGCATCAGTCTTTCATGGATTCAATCATGGGTTTTATTCCAGGTTCGATCGGAGAAACTTCGGTTATAGCCTGCTTGTTAGGCGCCGCACTATTGATCTTCACCGGAATCGGAAGCTGGAAAATTATGTTTTCTACGTTGATTGGTGGAATCGTGATGGGATTAATCTTCAATGTGGTGGGCACCCACTATTTCCCTGAAAACGCCTTCCTTACTTTGCCCTGGTGGTATCACCTGGCGTTGGGAGGCTTTATGTTCGGACTGGTATTTATGGCCACAGATCCGGTAACGGCAGCACAAACGGAGACCGGAAAATGGATCTACGGATTTTTTATTGGTATACTCGCCATTCTGATCAGAACTGTGAATCCGGCATATCCGGAAGGGGTGATGATGGCCATTTTGTTTATGAATGTTATGGCTCCGATGATCGATCATTATGTGATTGAAGCCAATATCAAAAGAAGAGCAAAAAGATTAAAAGTTAAAACCGCGTAGCTATGGCAATCGACAAAAACAGCAATGCATTTACGTTTGGTTTTGCCATAGTCATGGTGGTGGTTGTAGGTGCCATTCTTTCGGTGCTCGCCATGGGGTTGAAACCTTACCAGATAAAAAACGAAGCCGACAAAAAGCGCATCGATATTCTTACAGCCATTGATGTAGACACCGACCGAACCAACGCCGGCGAACTTTTCGATCAGTACGTGGTTGAACGTGTTGTGATTGATTACGATGGCAACGTTGTGAGTTCTTCCACCGGTGATATTGATCCGCAGGATAAAGAAGATGCGTTTAACGTGGATATTCGTGCCGAGTACCGCGACAGAACCCTCACACCTCAGGATCGGAATTACCCGTACTACCGTTGTGAAAAAGACGGCGAAACCTACTACGTAATTCCAATGATCGGAAATGGTTTGTGGGGCGCAGTATGGGGTTTTATTGCACTGGAATCTGATTTCAATACGGTGTACGGAGCTTCTTTCGATCACGCGAGTGAAACTCCGGGTCTCGGGGCAGAAATCAATACTCCGATGTTTCAG
>CALDPJ010000338.1 GCA_937911795.1 uncultured Flavobacteriales bacterium
CGAACCGGAGAAGGACTATTCCAGAGTGTTCAGCGCACGATGTTCAATACCGGCATTACTCCGGGAATGATTTCGGCGCATGGAACCGCCACGCTTTACAATGACGAAATGGAATGTCAGGCATTCAACAGAATGAATTATCAGGAGATTCCGATGCATAGTCTGAAGGGAATTTACGGACACACGCTCGGAGCGGCGGGCGTTATCGAAACCCTTCTTGCGCTGAAGGGGATGCAGATGGAACAACTGCCGGCCTCGGCAGGATACAGCGAACACGGAGTAACTTTACCGCTGAACGTGACGAAAGAAACCACTGCCAATTCTTACGGCTCTGTGTTGAAAACTTCGTCGGGATTTGGAGGTAGTAATGCCGCAGCACTTTTTGCCTTATGAAAAGTATCGGTCATAACGTACTTGCTGTTGCTCAGTTGATGGACGGAAATTTCCTGCTCAACGGAAAAATTATTGTCCGACCCGACTTTTCGAACCCTCAGCACGATTGGTTCAAACGGTGTTATTTCTCGCTGGGTATGCAGTACCCGAAATTCCATAAGATGGATGCTCTCAGTAAGCTGGCGGTGCTGAATGCCGAAATTTTGCTGAAAGATTTCAAAACAGAAGATCACGACAAAAGCAAAACCGGCTTGTTGTTGTTCAACCGGAATTCCTCGATAGACGCAGATGTCACCCATCAATACTCGATTGCGGATCTGGAAAATCCGATGCCCGGACCGGCGGTTTTTGTGTACACATTGCCGAACATTATGCTCGGTGAAATCAGCATCCGGCACGGCATCACCGGAGAGAATATGTGTTTGATTGTACCGGATTTTGAGGCGTCAACAGCGATGGATCAATGCGAAATGATGTTTCGCGCGGGTATGGAGCACGTGTTGCTCGGTTGGGTAGACAGTGCCGCAGGAATGAGTAAATCGTGGATGGCATTGATCGCAAAAGATGGTAATGCCCCAAATTATTCGCAACTTAGCGCCCGATTTTTAAACGAAACAGATAACATTCCGGAATGGAAGCACTCATAGATAAATTGAAGGGAGAAATCATCGAGCAACTCAGTCTCGATGAAGTAAGTAAATCGGATATCGACGCAGATGCACCGTTGTTTATCGAAGGCCTCGGCCTCGATTCGATCGATGCCTTGGAACTGATCGTGTTGCTGGAGCGCAACTACGGCATCAAGCTCGAAAATCCCAATCAGGGAAAAGATATTTTTCACTCCGTTCGCTCCATGGCCGAATACATTCAGGCCCACCAAAAGAACTAGCTTTTAATGGCAGTTGAGGTTGTTGTTACCGGAATGGGAGTGGTGTCGGCCATCGGTCTCAATCTGCGGGACAACAAAACCGCGCTGCTGAACAGCGAAAGCGGAATTGCTCCGGTTCGGTATCTCAATACCCGTCACAGCCATTTACCGGTCGGCGAAGTAAAATTATCCACCGAAGAATTGTTGCAAACTGCTGCACCGGCACAACCTGTGGCCTGGTCGCGCACCTCATTGCTGGCATTGCTGGCGGCGCGCGAAGCCGTTCGGATGTCGGGAGTGGATGTGAACGACGGTATGCGCACCGGAATAATATCTGCCACGACGGTAGGCGGTATGGATCGTACCGAAAATTTTTATCCCCAGTATCTGAAAGATTCCAGTGCCGGCCGCATCCGCGAAGTGGTACATCACGATTGTGGAGCTTCGACTGAATTGCTGGCCGATGAACTCAATATTCGCGACTGGCTGACGACGATCAATACAGCCTGTTCGTCATCGGTCAATGCCATTATGCTGGGTGTTCGGATGATCCGTGCCGGGCGGCTCGACCGCGTGTTGGTGGGCGGAACCGATGCCCTTTCGAAATTCACGCTCAATGGTTTTAACTCGCTCATGATTCTCGATCCGGAACCTTGCCGACCCTTTGATGCCGATCGCCGCGGGCTGAATCTCGGAGAAGGCGCGGCCTATCTGATGATTGAATCAGGTGCTTCCGCGAAGAAGAATGAAAAAAAGATTTTCGGTAGCATCTGCGGATTTGCGAATACCAACGATGCTTTTCACCAGACGGCATCTTCGCCCGAAGGTCAGGGCGCGCAAATGGCCATGCGCGAGGCCTTGAAAATTGCCGGACTGGAAATCGGCGCGATTGATGCCATCAACGCCCACGGTACAGGAACGGCCAACAATGATCTGGCTGAAGGTAAAGCCATCGGAGCAGTATTCGGATCGGATTTTCCGCTGATCAGCAGCACCAAAACCTTTACCGGCCATACGCTCGGTGCATCGGGAAGCATCGAAGCAGTGTATTCATTGCTGTCGCTTGAAGAAAACTGCATGTTTGCCAATTTGCGACTGGAGAACACCATGGAAGAAATAGCCTTTGAGCCACTGCGCGAACTCCAACAATCTCCTATCCGGCACATCATGAGCAATTCGTTCGGTTTTGGCGGAAACTGTAGCTCCATAATTTTCTCGGCGACATGAGCTGCTATATCACAGGAATCGGAAACATTTCTCCGCAGCGGAGTTTTGAGAATCGCGAATTTCCGGTTGCGCCCGAATGGTCGGAGGCCGGTTTTATGGAAGTCATTCCTCCGGATTACAAGGCGTTCATAGAGCCGAGGATGCTGCGCCGCATGTCGAAGATCCTGAAGATGGGAGTCACTGCCGGAATTCGTGCGTTGAAAGATGCCGGAATCGAACAGCCCGATGCCATTGCTACAGCCACCGCGCTCGGGTGCACTCAGGATACCGAGAAGTTTCTGACCGATATGATTCAGATGGAAGAGCAGACTCTTTCGCCTACTGCATTTATCCAAAGCACGCACAATACCATTGGTGGCCAGATTGCTTTACTGCTCGGTTTGCATGGCTACAACATGACCTACACCCAGCGGGGGGCGTCTTTCGAGTCGGCACTGATGGACACAATGATGCTGATTGAATCGGGAGAAGCAGGAAATGTTTTGCTCGGCGGAGTTGATGAACTGATTCAGTCGGCCCGCAAGTTGATGCAACGCATGGGATTGTACCGCAACCAGCCGGTGAACAATTTGCATTTGCTGAACAAAGCAATGCGCGGGTCAATGGGTGGCGAAGGCGCTGCTTTTTTCGTGTTGTCGTCGAAGGCTGAAAATGCCTACGCACAAATTATTGACCTGGCGACTTCTTATAAATCTTCTCTGTCTCAATTGATTTCGGGCTGCGTGGATTTTCTGCGGCGCAATCATCTTTCACCGCAGGATATCGACCTGGTGATTTCCGGCAGAAACGGTGATGCGTCGGGAGATGGTTGGTACGATGCTCTGATGTCGGCGCATTTCAGCAATGTTCCGGAAGCAGTCTTCAAACATCTGTGTGGCGAATATCAAACAGCCACCGGCTTTGCGGTCTGGATGGCGGCGTTGGCGGTGTACAACAATGCCATTCCCGATTATGCGACACACGGATCACGAAAGCCGGACAACATCCGCCGCGTGTTGATCTGCAATCATTTTCAGGAGCGCAATTTTTCTTTCATCCTCGTTTCGCAATGACCATTCACAGAGCGGTCGATATTGCGTTTGTACTGTCGGTATTGTCGGTTTTGCTCACGGCATATTTTTACGACTTCTCGTTGTGGTGGCTGTTGTTGGTGGTGGTGTTGTATCTTTTTGTGCTGATGCTCGGAACCGTCAGAATCGGAATGCGTTTTTTTTTGCAGTCGTATACCCACGGATCGCGAAAGGATAAGATGGTAGCACTGACTTTCGACGACGGACCCGACCTGCATACCGCAGAAGTTGCGGATTGTTTGAGCCGCCACGGAGTCACCGGCGCTTTTTTTCTGATCGGGCACAAGGTGGTTGCCAATCCGGAAGTGGTGAAGAAATTGCATGAAGCAGGACATGTTGTGGGCAATCACGGTTATCATCACCGTTGGAACTATCCGCTGCGTCCAACCCGTGAAATTCAAGAAGAGATGCGGCTGACCTCTGTCGCGATTAAGGATGCGACCGGATTGGAAACCCACTTTTTCCGGCCACCATTTGGCATTACCAATCCTCGGATTGCGAAGGCGGTACGTGCACAAAACCTTATTTCCGTTGGGTGGGACGTTCGTTCATTCGATACAGTACTCGGCACCTCCCAACGTTTCTCGAACCGGCTTAAGCGGAAAGTCCGCAACGGATCAATCATCCTGCTGCACGACACCGGTGAAGGAATGGTCGGGTTTTTGGATAGCTTTATTCCCTGGTTAAAAGAACAGGGATACCAAATCGTTTCACTCGAAATATTGATTCATGAAAAAGCTTATCAGTAGCCTTCTTTTGTATGGCTTAATTGTTTCGGTAACTGTTGCGCAGGAGTACACCACTCCCATGCAGGATGTCAACACATTCAAACAAAAGGTTCAGGTGGCATCCGGAAGTATCGAATCCATCCACAGCGATTTTCAGCAGGAAAAACATCTAAAGGTGCTGGCCAAACCTGCTGAATCCTCCGGAGAATTTTTTTACAAAAGCGGTGGATTTGTGCGCTGGGAATATAAAACACCCACACAGCAATCCATCATCCTCAACGGAGAGGATGTGTACCTCATCAACGAAGGAAAATCAGAGAAACCAAACGCGCGAACTGCCCGGGCCTATCGTCAGATGAATACGCTCATCGCCGATGTAATACACGGTGATGCCTTTGGCAACCGCGCTTTTGACTATACTTTTTATGAGAGCAATGACGGCTCGCTGGGCGGAGTGGTGATGCATCCCAAAGAAGCGGCGCTTGCGGCACACCTGCAGTCGGTGGAACTCTATTTCGACGACACCTATCGGGTACAGAAACTGAAGCTTATTGAGCCCGGTGGAGATTACACGCTGTATGAATTCCTAAATCCCGAATACAATTCTGAAATTCCGGAAGCCGTATTCGAAGGCAGACCATTGAATTAAGTTCATGTCGGAAGTCGCCGTAGATTCTCATCAACAGCAGAAAAAGTAATTCCCGATTCAAAAGGGCTTCGTACCTTCGCGGAAATTGCGCAATAGCTTACATTTATTGCCATATTTGCAAAAGTGCTACTAAACGATCTATACCATTTTCCGAAAATCACTGCGGAATCTTCCGGCGGTGGATATCTGGTTGCTGCTGAAGTGAACCCCAAACACAATATTTTCAAGGGGCATTTCCCTGAAACCCCGGTATTGCCGGGTGTGTGTCACATGCAGATGGTGGTGGATGCTGCCTCAGAAATACTGAAGCGCCACCTGAGGGTTGAAGAAGGAACCGATATGAAATTTACCGCGGTGGTCGATCCGCGCGAGGGCACACATTTACTGATCAAGATTCACCTTTCCGAACTGGACAGCCAGAAAGTGAAAGTCGAAAGTACGACTACCTTCAACGGGCTGGTATGTTTTAAATTCAAAGGTGTCTTGCATTAATGACCCCGGAATTAGATAACCGAATGCGGTCGGTTCAATGCTGCATCCTGGTTCCGACATACAACAACGCTCCTTTTTTACCGGAATTTCTCGCTGAGCTTGCCGCGGTTACCAGCCAGGTGATCATTGTAAACGACGGTTCTACCGATGACACGGCGACGCTGCTACAACCATACGAATCAAAATTTCACGTGGTGCATCAGCCACAGAATATGGGAAAAGGAAAAGCATTGCAGCGCGGTTTTGAAGAAGCATGGCTTCAGGGATACCTCAGTGCCATTACCATCGACTCGGATGGCCAGCACCTGTTGGAAGATTTGCCAAAGTTTATCGATGCCGCCGAAGCACAACCCGGCAGTATGATAGTTGGTGCGCGCAATATGGCTCAGGAAGGAGTGCCGGGAAAAAGCAGTTTTGGCAATCGCTTCTCGAATTTCTGGTATCTTGTAGAGACATTTGTGAAATTGCCGGATACCCAGTCAGGATATCGCCTGTATCCACTGCAACCCATCAGTAAAATGAAATTTTACACCCGCAAGTTTGAATTTGAAATAGAAGTGCTGGTGCGTCTGGCATGGGAGGGTGTTCCGGTGACATCGGTACCCGTTTCGGTGGTGTACCACACCCCCGGAAAAAGGATTACCCATTTCCGGCCTTTCCAGGATTTTTTCCGGATCAGCGTATTGAATACCGTACTCGTGCTGCTGGCCTATCTGTACATTCATCCACGCAATTTTTTCAGAGCGCTCAGCTGGGAGAATATCAAGCTTTTTTTTGAGCGGAATCTTCTCAAAACCGGCGCGAGCAATGCCAAACTGGCTGTCGAAATCGGATTTGGTTTTTTCATGGGAATTGTGCCCATCTGGGGATACCAGATGATTACCGCAGTGTTCTTATCGCACCTGATGCGATTGAACAAGGTGGTGGTACTTCTGGCGGCCAATATCAGTATTCCGCCGGTGCTGCCTTTCATCATTTATGGAAGTTATTTGTTGGGCGGAAATTTTGTTCAAACCGAAGGAAAACCCCTCAGCTTCAATAGCGAATTGACTTTTGAAGTGGTGGGTGCCCACCTGTTACAATACATTATCGGAGCAGTGTTGCTGGCATTTCTGGTCGGTGTCGCCGGCGGATTATTCTCGTGGTTGCTGTTTGCGCTGTTTCGAAAAAACCCGGTAAAAGTCTGAGTACGTCATGACCGGCATCATTCTCTGGATATACGGAATGTTCAAGCGCAGACGATTGCTGTTGTTTCTGTTCCTCTTTGTCTGGCTGGCAGTAGTAGTGGCATTGGTTCCGCGTTTAAATTTTTCTGAAGACATCACCGAGTTGCTCCCGCAGGATGAGAATGGAGTGAGCAGCATTTCAGCCATCAATACCTCTTCTTTTACCGATCGGCTGGTGTTTCATCTTTCTGTGGACAGCGGTGCTCCGGAGGTCGATCTGGTAGCTGTTGGAGAATATCTTGTGGACGCACTCGGTGAATTGCAGCCCCGCCTGATCGCTCCCGGAAATCTGAAAATCGACGAGCAGAATGTTTCTGAATTGTACGACCTGGTCATGGATCAGCTTCCGTATCTGCTCAACGATGCGGATTTTCTGTATCTGGATTCACTGCGCCGGGAAGAAATGCTGGAAACGGTGGCGCAAAGAAATTTCCGGAACATCACCGCACCGACGGGTATTTTATCCGCGAAGTACGTGGTACAGGATCCACTCGGGTTGGGTGGAAGGGTGTTGCAGCGGCTCAATGAATTTAATCTGGATCAGAATCTGGAGCTCACGGAGGGTTTTTTGCTGACGCCGGACGAGCGCCACCTCATACTGTTTGCACATCCTGCTTTTCCGGCCAACGATTCTGAACTCAATACCGAATTGTATGCGGTCATTGAATCCATCTCCTCCGAACTCCGCAGCGAATTCAACGGAACCGTAAAGCTCGAAGCCATCGGGGCACCGTTGTCGGCTTCGGTTAACGCCACCCAAATCAAAAAAGATATTATGCTCACCATCTCGCTGGCACTGGCTGCCATGATGGTCGTGATTTTTATTTTTTACCGCAGTCTGAAGGTCTTTTTTTTCATCCTCGTTCCATCAGCCATCGGCGGAGCCACAACCTTGGCGCTTTTTTCATGGATGGGCTTTGAAGTTTCGCTGATCGCCGTTAGCATCGGATCGATTTTACTCGGGATCAGCATCGATTATGCGCTGCATGTTTTTACCCATTTCAGAAGCAAAGGCGATGTTAGAGGAACTTTAAAAGACGTGGCCGAACCCGCGTTGCTGAGTGCCACCACAACCGCCGCCGCGTTTTTTACTTTGTTGATGCTTGATGCGCCGGCCATGCAACAACTGGGGTTATTTGCCGGAACGAGTGTTTTGCTCGGAGCTCTATCCGCGCTTATTCTTTTACCGCACCTGCTCACGCCGAAAATGCAGTTGTCCTCCGAAAAACGAAACAGTTTCATCGATCGCTTCAATACATGGCGCCCGGACAAGAATAAATATCTGGTGATCGGTGTGGCTTTGGTCACGATTTTCATGCTATACCGATCCGGTGATGTGGGATTTGAAGGTGATTTGATGCGAATGAATTATACCACTCCCGAACTCGAAAGGGCCGAGGAGCATCTGAATGAAATCAGCAATGTTTCACTCAAACAGGTAATGCTGATCTCCAACGGCGAAAACTGGCAGCAGGCGCTCGAAACCAATGAGGCGCTCAACGAAGCACTGACCCGCGAAATGTCAGCAGGCAACATCAGCGAGCGCGCTTCTTTGAGCGCGATCATTCCATCACCCGAAAAAGGGGCGACGCGTTTGGCCCGGTGGGAGGAATGGGTCGGTGCGGGATATATGGATTCCATCCAACAGAAACTGGCAGCATATTCAGTGGAACTGGGATTGACGAACAATGCATACGACGATTTTTTCTCTCAGGTCAACCGGCATTTTCCTCCGCTGGATTACGAACGGTGGGAAGAAACGCCGCTTTTCAACAATTTCATGGACAGTGATTCTTCTGGTGTTCAGGTGTTGACGGCGGTAAAACTCGAACAGGAACACCGAACGGAGATTACGACCATGGCCAGCGGGATGCATGGGATATCTGTGCTCGATAAGCAATTCATCACCAATCAGATTATTTCCACCTTGCAGACAGATTTCAACCGGTTGGTGAAGTTCTCCCTGCTGATTGTTTTTCTGATTCTGTTGATTGTCTATGGGCGCATTGAACTGGCTGTGTATACCTTTCTACCCATGATCGTCGCCTGGACCTGGACGCTCGGTATCATGTCGTTGTTCGGGTTGCAATTCAATATTTTCAACATTATTGTTTCCTCATTTATTTTCGGTCTCGGCATCGATTACAGCGTGTTTATTACGCGGAGCATGGTGCAGAATTTCAAAAATGGTGTGGATGAACTTCCAGCCTATAAAAATTCCATATTCCTTTCGGCGCTCACTACGCTGCTGGGGATCGGGGTGCTAATTTTCGCAGGACATCCTGCACTGAAATCGATTGCTGCGATGTCGATTATCGGAATTGGCAGTATGCTCATCGTTACTTATACGATTCAACCGCTGTTGTACCGTTGGGCGATGCTCGGCAGAAAAAAGAAGGGTCTGGTTCCCATCAACTTTCTGGGCTTATTTTACGGTTTCTTCGCATTCCTCTATTTTTTTGTGGGCTGTATTTTGTTGGATCTGGCTATTCTGGTACTGCAACTCCTTCCTGTATCCGGTACTAAAAAGCGTTCGATGTTCCGCTACCTGATGGGATTTTACCTGCGTTCTCTGGCGGTAATTATGATCAATGTCCGAAGGGAGTTCCGAAATCCATACCACGAACAGTTTGATGAGCCGGCGGTGATTATTGCCAACCATCAGTCATTCATAGATGTTCTGTTGATGCTTCACCTGCGGAAAAATGTTGTGATGGTAGTGAAAAAGTGGGTGTATCATTCTCCGTTTTTCGGATGGGCAGTTCGCTATGCCGGGTATTTCCACGTGAACGACGGATACGAAAAGGCATTGCCGCGTCTTAGAAAACTGGTAGATGAAGGCTGCTCGATTGTGATTTTTCCTGAAGGAACGCGAACCACAGACGGAAGTCTTAACCGGTTTCACAAAGGAGCTTTTTTGTTGGCAGAAGAATTGAAAATGGACATTGTGCCGGTTGTGTTTCACGGTAGCGATTACGCGATGCCGAAGGGAGATTCCTTCCTGTTGAAAAATGGGTTTGTGCACCGGGTGATTCTTCCCCGGGTGAAATACAGCGATCGTTCTTTTGGTGAAACGTATCAGGAGCGCACAAAGAAAATTGCAAGATGGTACAAGGCGCAATTCGAAATTCTGCGACGTGAATTCGAAAACCCCGCGTATTTCCGCGACCAGTTGATGCGCAATTACGTGATGAAAGGCCCGGTGCTGGAGTGGTATACACGCATTAAAACCCGGCTGGAGAACAACTATACGCTTTACGAATCTTTGTTACCGAAATCGGGAACCATTGTCGATATCGGATGCGGCTATGGCTATCTCGCACACATTCTTGCGTGGACATCTGATGAACGAACAGTCATCGGGTTTGATCACGATGCCGATAAAATTGCCGTAGCCCAAAATACTCCCACAAAAACTCCGAACCTGCGGTTTGAAACTGGAAACGCGCTGGAAAAGGAGTTGCCCGCCGCAGATGCGTTTGTGCTCATGGATGTATTGCACTACCTCCCGGAGGAGACTCAGCGGGAATTGCTGTTGAAGTGTCTGAAGAACCTTTCTCCCGGCGGAATACTGATGGTTCGGGATGCCGACGCAGAGTTGCAGGACCGGCAGCGCGGAACATGGTGGACCGAATATTTCTCTACCCGTTTTTTCAGATTCAATAAAACCAATTCAAACGCGCTTACTTTTGTAGGACGTGAATTTATTACCACTACTGTCGATCAGGCGGCTGCTGAGGTGGAAGTTGTCGACAACGGAAAGTTTACCTCAAATGTGCTCTATCTGATCCGAAAACGGAATGATTAAAGATGAGCAGCGAATATATGATTTTGTCATCATCGGCTCTGGCCTGGGCGGATTGTTGTGCGCTTACCTGCTTGCCGAACGCGGTCATTCGGTATGCATACTCGAACAGAATGTTCAGTTTGGAGGCTGTCTTCAGATCTTCTCCCGCGAAAAATCAGTTTTCGATACCGGTGTACATTACATCGGCGAACTGGGCGAAGGTGAAAACCTGAACCGTATTTTCAGCTATTTCGGCCTCATGGACCGGCTGAACCTGGAACAGCTCGACAAAGATGCGTTTGATGTAATTTCTTTCCGCGGTGACAAAACCGAGTACCCCTGGGCGCAGGGACATGAGAATTTTGTGCAACAACTCGCAAAATTGTTCCCCGACGAAGAAGCGGCTATAGAAAAGTACGCCAATACGCTCCGGACCATCAGCGATGATTTTTACGCGGGAGGATTTATAGATCTGGATCTCGACTTTATGAACAGCGAAGCCATGCGTACCGGGGCAAAAGAATTTATCGATTCGCTTACGGAGAATGAAAAGCTACGCGACGTGTTGGCCGGAAATATTCCCACCTATGCAGGAGTTGCTGAAAAAACGCCGCTCCATCAGCACGCGCTTATCATCAACAGCTACCTGAAAAGTGCATGGCGATGTGTAGATGGCGGAGCACAAATCGCAAAGCATTTGGCCATTGCAATCCGGGCGATGGGTGGGGTTTTACTCAGGCGCCAGGAGGTGGTGGAAATCAATGCGGAAGAAGGTTTGATCCGGAATGTAGTGAACGCCGAAGGAGACGCTTTTTTTGCCCGGAAGTTCATCGCCAATATTCCGCCCGAAAAAGTGTTGAAGATGCTGAAGGGAGTGGAATTACGAAAAACGTACAAAAACCGTCTGAGCACTCAGGAACCCACCGCATCTTTCTTCGGTCTGTATGTGCGGTTTAAATCGGGAGCCTTTCCTTATCACCGCAGGAATTTTTATCACTACAACGAAAGTGGTGTCTGGGACGCGACCCATTACAGCGCTGACGAATGGCCGAAAAGTTGGCTGTTTTATCCTGCCGTTTCTTCCGTTGATGGCGGATTCATGGCTACAGCTACGATCCTTTCATATATGGATTATGAAGAAATGGAGCCATGGGTGCAAACCAGAAATACCACGGCTCAGCCTGCATCCCGCGGAGAAGAATACGAAGCATTCAAGAAGAGAAAAGCCGAAAAGTTGATTGACGACGTGGAGAAAAGATTTCCCGGTTTCCGCGATTCGATAGAAAGCTATTACACATCCACTCCGCTTACATATCGAGATTATCTCGGTGTGGAAAAGGGAGCCGCTTATGGGAAGGTGAAGGACTTTCATCAACCGCACAACGCCTTCATTTCACCCCGATCCAAGGTAGAGAATCTTTTTTTTACCGGTCAGCATGTTCATCTGCACGGCATAAAAGGTGTAACCACAACGGCCATTCTAACAGCATCCGTAATTCTGGATGACCCCCAACTTTTTTCAACGGTACTTTCCGGGAAAGGATAGCTCAGTATTGAATGAAATTTGCTAAGGTTTCTGATTTTCCGGAACCGAGATGATAAAAATTCATAAAATCTTTCTGTTGATCAGGATTGTTACCCAAAGGTTGTGATGGATCATTTCTTCTTTGGTTTCTTTGCAGGAATGAAATCCGGCAGGATGATAGTTTAAATCAGGTTAAAAAAGAAACTTGTGAATCAATATATTACGTTAAAGGTGTCGGTGTTGTCGGCAGCTCTTTTTTTCATCAGTATGGTTGGTGTTGCGCAATCCGGCGGAAATCAGGTGACCATCACCGGAAAAGTTGTGGAAGATCATGGGGCCGTCATTCCTTATGCGACTGTGGCGCTTTATACCTCGGCAGATTCGGTTTTAACCGGCGGAACCACCACTTCGGAGAACGGAACTTTTGAACTGGATGCAGCTACGGGAAATTATTATGTGCAGATAAAATTCCTCTCCTATCAGGAGCAGATCATTCCCAATATTGAACTTACCTCAGGAAATTATGATTTGGGTACCATCACTTTAACTGCTTCCGCCACTATGCTGCAGGAAGCAGAAATTGTCGCTGAGCGCAATCAAATGGAACTGAAGCTGGACAAGCGCGTTTTTACGGTCGGGCAGGATTTGACAAACACCGGAGGTAATGCTGCCGAAACACTCGATAATTTGCCTTCGGTCAATGTGGATGTGGATGGAAACGTGAGTCTTCGCGGTAGCGGGAATGTCGAGATTCTCATCAACGGAAAGCCTTCGGGACTGGTCGGAATGGACCCTGCCAACGCACTGCGGCAGATTCCATCGGATATGATTGACAGGGTTGAGGTGATCACCAATCCATCTGCCCGATACCAGGCCGAGGGCGAAGTTGGTATCATTAACATAATTTTGAAAAAGGAGGAACGGAAAGGCCTCAACGGTACATTTACTGCCAATGCTGGTTACCCGCAGAATCTGGGGGCGTCCTTCAATCTGAATTTCCGCCGGGAAAAAATCAACTGGTTTGCTCAGTATGGTTTCAACTATCGCTACAATCCCGGAGGAGGTACCACGCGCCAGGATTACGCTTCACCGGATACTTCTTATTCATTCGAGCGTCTGCGAGATCACGTGCGCGGCGGGTTGTCGCACAATTTCAGGGCCGGGGCAGACATTTTTCTCGATAAAACCAATACGCTTACCGTATCTGGATTGTATCAGTATGGCAGCGGAAATAATGAAGTTGAAAACCGGTATCGCGATTTTAATCCCACAGGAGAGCAGATTGAAGAAACCCTGCGGAAGGAAGATGAAATTGAAACGGAACACACCGTAGAAGGTTCAATTACCCATGTAAAGAAATTTCCGGGGCAGGATCATAAATGGGAAACTACGGTAAACTTTTACAGCGAGGAAGATGTGGAAGAAGCCGAATTAACCGAAACAAGTGATGATGTGAATGCGATTCCGCTTTTTCAGGAAACCACCAATGGCGAGCACGAGCAGAATTTCCTGTTTCAATCAGATTATGTGCGTCCGGTTGGAGAAGACGGACGCTTTGAAATCGGGACCCGAATTACGCACCGGCTCATCGAAAACAATTATCAGGTTCAGATGCGCGAAGAAGGTGGTGACTGGGCTGTTATCGACTCGCTCGACAACGACTTTAAATACACCGAAACGATATACGCGGGTTATTTGATGTATGGAAATCAAATTGGGAATTTCTCCTATCAGGCAGGAGTTCGTGCAGAGTATTCGGATATCGGTACGGAGTTGATTAAAAGCAATTATAACAATGATCGTGATTATATCAACTTCTTCCCGAGTGTGCACATGGGTTATAAACTCGATGATCTGAATTCGCTGCAATTAACCTACAGCCGCCGGTTGAGCAGGCCACGTTTCCGTTCGTTGCTGCCGTTTTCGAACTTCAGCGACAACCGTAATTTTTATCGCGGAAATCCCGATCTCGATCCGGAATACACCGATTCGTACGAAGCCGGATTTCTGCGGTTTGGCGAGAAGGGATCATTTTTAACGAGTGTTTATTACAGACACCGGACGGGAGTGATTGAGCGGATATCCATTGTGAACGATGAAGGTGTAACGACTATGATGCCGGTTAATTTATCAGTACAGGATGCCTACGGACTGGAGCTGAATATATCATACAGTCCGTACAGATGGTGGAGTATCACCGGTGATTTTAATTTTTACAGGGCCATTACTACCGGTGAATACGGCGGGGAATCACTCAATGCAGATACTTACACCTGGAATGCACGTGCCACCACAAAATTTGCTCTGGACAGTAAAACTGACATACAGGTTTCGGGAAGATATCGCGCTCCTCAGATCACTCCGCAGGGAAGAAGAAAATCAATTTACAGTGTAGATGTTTCTGCCTCGAGAGATATCCTGAAAGGAAACGGGACCATTGCGTTAAATGTTAGAGATGTATTCAATACCCGCCGTTACCGGGGCATTACCGAGGGCGAATATTTTTACCAGGAATCCGATTTTCAATGGAGAACACGGCAGGTAGTGGTTTCATTTACCTACCGGCTGAATCAACAAAAATCACGGCGACCGCAAGGTGGTGGCGGAGAAAGTTTTGATGGCGGAGAAGGAATGGAGTAGAGGGTCGCTTTCAATCTTTAAAGGCACAAAAAAGCCCGTCATCCTACTACAAATGACGGGCTTGATTTGAACGTATGAATTTGCCTATTTCACAACGATCTTGTGCACTATAAATTCATGACCGGATCTTACGTGCAGTAGGTAAATTCCGAAGGGGAGTTTTGTATCAAAGTCAATCAGTCCGTGGTAAGTTGAAAGGTCTCCGAGGTCGGCAACGGTTCTTTTGAAGATTCTTCGGCCGGTCAGATCCATCATTTCCAGATCTATGGTTTCAACTTCCATTGACTTCTCGAGTGCAATGTTGATATTTTCTCCATTGTTAGGGTTCGGGTAAATTGTCAGATTGGCAATTGAAGGAGTAGGCAAAGGAATCGGTAGCGGATCATTCGTAATATCGCCAGTATCATCCCAGGTAGTATCCGGTGGGGCTGTCATGCCGTCGGTTCCCCATCCCAGCGGGCAATCCAGTCCGATGGTGAATGAAATGATATCCATACAACCGAGTTCATCCGTTACCCAAACCATGTAATCTCCGGGTTCGAGTCCATTAATCACCTGTTGGTTGAAATAGCCGCTTACAGACCAGTTGATTACATAATTTCCACTACCGCCGGCGATGTCTAATGAAACGCTTCCGTTGTTTTCACAATCCGCGTTGGTCGTAGTGATTTCAACCGAGAGTCCTTCAGGTTCAACCAAAGTTGCCGATCCGTTCACAACGCAGCCATTCTGATCCATTACACTTACCGCATACTGACCGGCAGCAAGATCTGTAGCAATCTGACCGCTTTGTCCTGCAGGATCGTTCCAGTTGTACATCAATGCACCGGAACCACCGCTGGCAATTACAACCAGAGATCCATTGTTCATTCCAGTACAAGTCGGGTTCACTATTTCAATGCTTTCAATTACCAGTTCAGGTGTTTCTTCAATGGTGATGTTGAGAAAGTCTGAGCAGCCTAGTGTGTTGTCAGTAGCCTCTACGGTATAGTTTCCGGCTCCGATATTGAACAAACTGGCAGTGGTACCATTCTGTCCGTTGCTCCAGGAGTACGTTACGTTCCCGGAACCACCTTGTACTGCAACAGTAATCGAACCGTCGTTATCGTCGTGGCATGTTGGACCTGACGTTGAAACCAGCACCAGTTCAAAATCTTCACATAGATTTACATCGTCGCAAGGCTCATTGCCGGTGTTTCCACCCACGCAGGTTCCACAACCGTCGGTATAAGCAGTACCGCCCCAAACGCCATTGCAATCTTCAACACAAGGTGTTATATTGGTATTACCACCCACACAGTTTCCACAGTTGTCGGTTGTGGCATTTCCTCCCCAATCACCATTACAATCCTGAATACATGCGGTATTGCCGGTATTTCCGCCTACACAATCGTCACAGTTATCCAGGTAAGCAGATCCTCCCCAAACTCCGGCGCAGTCTATCGTACAGGCAGTTTCACCGGTATTTCCGCCCACGCAGTTTCCACAGTTGTCGGTTGTGGCATTTCCACCCCAATCTCCGTTACAATCCTGAACACACGGTGCTATTCCGGTATCTCCGCCGACGCATTCTCCGCAGTTATCAGTAAAAGCCGATCCGCCTGGAACCCCCGCGCAGTCTGTCGTACAGGCGGTCTCACCGGTTGTGCCACCGACACACTCATTACAATTATCGATAAAAGCGCTACCACCAGGAACACCGGCACAGTCATTGGAACAAGGTACATTACCAGTATTGCCACCAACGCAGTTGTCGCAGTCATCGGTGTATGCTGTTCCGCCCCATACGCCGTTGCAGTCCTGAACACATGCAACCTCACCGGTTGTTCCGCCAACGCAGTTGTCGCAGTTGTCGAGATATGCTGATCCGCCGGGAACTCCAGCACAGTCGGTGGCACATGCTGTTTCGCCGGTATTTCCACCTACACAGTCGCCACAGTTGTCAATAGTTGCTGTTCCGCCCCAATCTCCGTTACAATCCTGTACGCATGCTGTTTCACCAGTATTTCCACCGACACAGTTTCCACAATTGTCTGTAGTGGCAGTACCGCCCCAGACGCCGTTGCAGTCCTGAACACATGCAACCTCACCGGTTGTTCCGCCAACGCAGT
>CALDPJ010000339.1 GCA_937911795.1 uncultured Flavobacteriales bacterium
GGCTTTTACTTCTGCGGGAATTTGTTCGGGTGCCGCAACACCTTTCACCTCAAATTTTAAAACAGAAAGGTTGCCGTAGCTGTCGCGAATCTCGTAGCGCATCTGGTAAGTTTGTCCTTCTGTGAAACGCACAACACCATTGTTTTTCACCACCCGGTAAACCTGCAACTGGTTGTGTGGTGTAACATAACTTCGATGGTAGTGCCATCCACGTTCGTGAAACAATTTGAAATCCTTATAAGTGTTGATCTGACGGAAAGTACTGAAATTAAGACTATCGAGCCGGCTTTCAAATACAAGTTCCTCATCTTTGAAAAGTTCAATGCTATAGATGCCACATTTGTTCGGATACCCGTTCAACAAGTCGAAGGTATGCACTCCAAAAGCAATGTCTCCATGAACCCGCACAACCTCATTATTTTTTAAAGTATAATTTCCATACGATCCACTCACAACGTAGCTGCGATCCTCCTGCCGGTTGCTTACATAACTGGAGTCGTTCATTGGATATACCCGTAGACCGCGAATGGTCGGTTTGATGTTGTCTTCGACTGGAAATTTAAAAAGCAACGGGTTCAGTGGGAGCTCACTATCCGTTACACGTATTTCAAAATGCAGATGCGGACCACCGGAGCCACCTGTGTTGCCCGAAAAAGCGATCCGTTCTCCACGCGCTACAGGAATTGCCTGTGCCGGAATCTGAAGGTCAATTTCAAATGATTCTTCTTCGCGCTGAGCCGCCCGTGCCACTTCTTCGAGTCTAGGACTTAACCTTTGCAGGTGGGCATACACCGTGGTATAACCATTCGGATGATCGATGTATACCGCTTTCCCATAACCATAAGGAGAAATGCGAATGCGGGAAACATATCCCTCTGCAGCGGCGAGTACATTTTTTCCTTCTACACCCTGGGTTTTTATGTCGATGCCCGAGTGAAAATGGTTGCGGCGCAGTTCTGCAAAATTTCCGGAGAGATACAACGGAATATCCAGTGGAGGTGAGAAATATTCGAGTGCGCTGGCATCTGGTTGGGCAACCGCCGGAGAAAAATACAGAAGCAAAAGTGGAAGCAGGCCGTAAAACAGCGGTCGTTTTTTCAATTTCATGAGCAGGTGTAAAACTAAGATGGTGCCGCCAAAAGAACGCAAAACATTGCCAAAGATTTCAACAATATGGGGTGAAAATATTGGGCTGCCAGATGCCATCATTTATTTGGCAAATTGCTTCACTGTGCTACCTTTGTCTGCGAATCACCAAGTGGAAAACCGGCCATGTCCCAATTGATGGAAAAGTTGGCGGAAGTTTCAGACAATATTCAGCGTCTGGGCAGCCGTGTAACGGAACTCAGCAGCGAAAATGAAGCGTTAAAAGCGCAACTCGCTGATGTGCTTCAGCAATTGGAGCAGAAGAAAAGCCAGGTTACCGACTTAAGTGAGAAGCAAAAATTATTAATGCTGGCCAGATCGTTGCCTTCGGATGAAAGTCGCAAAGACGTGAAACTGAAAATCAACGATATGGTAAGAGAGATTGACAAGTGCATCGCCTTGTTAAACAGTTAGGAAAACCAATGAGCGAATTATCTATACGTGTGAATATTGCAGGGAGAACTTACCCGCTGACCATCGACACCGATGAGGAAGAGCAGGTAAGAAAAGCAGCCAAAGTAATAGACGAAAAGATCAACGAGCTCAAAGATCAATACGCAGTAAATGACACACAGGACTATCTGGCCATGGTGGCCCTTGAACTCTCTACCCGGCTGCAACAGCCGGTCTCGGAAGTTCCCGAAGGTCTTGAAGAGAAGGTAGATTCTATCGGTCAAATGCTGCAATCCTATCTGAAATAAGGCACATTCTTTCTTGCCGGCCATTTAAATTTTAAGTGAAATGGGAGAATTAACCTATGCTGTTTCAGCATTACTGGTTGGTTTACTGATAGGAGGTATAGTGACATATCTGGTGCTCAACGGAATGTTGAAGAAGCGCCGCGATAGCATTATCAGACAAGCCAATAAGGAAGCCGAACAAATTAAAAAAGACAAGATTCTTCAGGCCAAGGAGAAATTCCTTCAGCTAAAAGAGGAACATGAAAAGGTGATCAACGAGCGCAACAACAAGCTGCAGCAATCCGAGAATCGATTCAAGCAGCGCGAAGGTCAACTGAATAAAAAGATCGAAGACAACGGACGACTCGGCAAAGAACTCGAAAGAAAAACAGCCGCACTCGACCAGCAGTTGGAAATTGTCAATAAGAAACAGGAAGAGTTAAAAAAGTCGCACCAGAAACAGGTGGAAGCGCTCGAGAAATTGGCCAATTATTCTGCCGAGGAAGCCAAAAATCAATTGGTGGAAGCGTTGCGCGATGAAGCCAAAACGGCTGCCATGCAGCACATCAAAGAGATTTCTGACGAATCGAAACTGACAGCGAATATGGAAGCGAAGAAAATCGTTATCCAGTCCATTCAGCGGGTTGCCGCCGAACAGGAGCCGGGAGCCCTCT
>CALDPJ010000340.1 GCA_937911795.1 uncultured Flavobacteriales bacterium
ACTACCTTCTCCACAAACACAAGTATATTCTTTTTTACAAGAAGAGAAAGTAGCAGCAAAACCAACAACAGCAACAAATAATAATACCTTTTTCATAATTTCAATTTTTAAGGGTTTAGATTTCGGTTAATCGCCGACAATGATAGAAAAGTTTTCCCAAATACACAAACACCTGTTTTATTTATGTCTGAATTTATCAGAGATATACGGTAATGATCGTAAGCTCTGTAGGGTATTCATGTGAAAATATTTTTTTGTTTTTGAGATAATTTAAGGAGGAGTTTAGCGAACGATCAGTCGTTTTGAGGCCGTTTCTCCGTGCTCATTTTGCACTACAATCACATACATTCCGGCAGATAGTTTTGCCGCATCCAGAAAGAATTTGTTGGTTCCAACGTTCAGTATTCCAGAAAAAACCTGCTCAACTACCCGACCATGGATGTCTGTTACATAAACCGTTGCCTTTTCTGAACTCAGGCTGTTTACACCTATATAAGTAATGGCAGATGCAGGATTCGGGAACACTTCAGTGAAACCTATTTTCAGATCGTTTTCCAATGTGCTGGTGACACCATACACTTTGAAGGGGAAGTAAGCTTCAGGGGCCGGAATTGGCCGGTTGATGGTTTTTCCGCTATTGGCTTCGGCGTGGATATAATATTCTACTTCAGTACCTGAACCTTGTGGCGGAATGGCTCCCGACCAAATACCGGCATCGGGATCGGTCAATGTGAGCGACTCTTCGGTGTATTCGCCCGAACCTGACGTGCGCCAGAATACAGAGGCCGTGGCAATTCCTGATTTGTGCTTGATGATTGCGCTCAGTTCGTACGGGTCAATGGTGTTGTCAGTGTCACGCAGGCGCTGGTGGCTGATCCAAAGTGGATCACTTACACCGATTTCTTTTGTGATACAATGTATGGCTCCACTGGCAGCTATAATAGGATTGTTGCCATTGTCGCAATCAATCCCGACAATGTTATACCCCGGAAGTAGCTCTTCAATAATCCGGAAAGCCGTAGTGTCATACTCTTCCCGATAAGTAGGCATCACATAAGTGCCATTGGTAAAGAAACTGTTGGTATATGTCCGGTAATAAGCATTGCCGAATTCCCAACCCGGATAACCACCTGAAGTACTCGACGGCATCGGGATTCGGTGAACATGGTAAGGCGTATCCCAAACGGAGTTGAAATTGCTGAGGATGTATTCGATATTGGCATTGATTTGCGGACCGTCGGATTGACCTGCAGGGAATTCTCCAATCAGCAGCGTTTCTTCATCCATCAGCCGAAAGTGCATGTCGATGTGGTGGATGGCATCATACTGGAGCATGGGTACTTTTATATATCGGTCAATTCCCATAAAAGCAGCCTTGATGGCATCAATCTGTTCTTCGCTTTTGGGAGATACATTGTAAGGATTTCCCGGTTCGTTTTCTTCGAGGATGAGCAATTCGGCAAATGCGGTACCGCGGCCGTCTACATGAAAATTGCCTCCGGTATTAACCAGGTCATAAGGTGCTTCTATGGTTCGGTAAAGCGGAATATTTTTGTGAGCGGCAACTCCAACGGGAGAAGCATCATCGAGCGGGCGCGGACGGTTGTAGATCCAGTCCACCATCAACAGAGAATCTACATCGTTTCCATACACAATGTTTCCGCCATAATCGCGGATCCAGACGCTGTTGTACGGCTCAATCAGAAAAGTAACATTGTCCAGGTTCTGAAGCGGAGGTCCACCACCATTATTGGAAAGCAGATAATCCTGAGCGTCGTTTATGGTTTCATTGTCTTCGCAAAGGATCAAAATTTCCACTTCGTCTTTCGAAGCGGCAACAATTTGCTTGTGAATGCTGGGATAACTGGTCCAGGCGATGGTAAGCGATTGAAGTTCTTCCCATTCGGCCATGGTTCGAACAGGCATATCGGGTGGGGTGGTGATGTCGCGCGCACCGCTTTGTAAATTTTGGATGTACCCGCGCATCATGGCTTCTTCGCCGGGAGCAAAACCTTTGGGAAGCATATTTTCCTGAGCAAAAGCCCCGGAAGTAAACAAACAAAAAGTGATAAGGTAGAGTGATTTATTCATTGTGGTTTCAGGTTTGGCCACAATATACGGTGGTTGGCGTGTACTGCAAAAAAATCAGAAGGACAATATTATCCTGAGATTGGATGGGAAAGCTGCTGTGTCTAAACTGCATAAAAAACCGAACCCCTGGCGTCGATTACCGGAGGTTGTTATTTTCTGAAAAATAAGGTTGAGACTTCATTTGAATTTAATCCAATTGTACTCGGCCATTGGTTTGTTTTCACGCATCTTTAATCAGTGCTACCAGCGTTTGCGGATCAATATCATGGCCTCCTTCGAATCGGATAATTTCAAACTGAAGACCTTTTGCGCGTAGGGCAGAAGTTTGGTTCGTGATTTTTTCTTCATCAAAAAACGGATCATTCGAACCCAGGACAAAAATCAGTGGTCGTTGATTGAGTTTCGGAACATCCTCGAACCAGTTCAGATCTTCGGGAAAAGAGCCGGCCCAGACGATCAGTTGAGTGGGTAATTCAGGCGACTGACAAAACCATCGTACAGTGGTTGCAGCACCTTGCGAAAATCCGATAACGCCGATTTCTGCTTCCGGATATTGCTCGCGATAATGGTTCCACACACTGTTCAGATAGCGGTTGTTGTCGGCAATATCCGTAAGTCGGTCTTCTTTGGTCATCCACGACGCTCCAACACGTCCGGATAAACCATCGCGGTAAAAGCGGTGCAATCCTTCGGGAGCCACAATGAGCGTTTCGCCGTCGTTGATGGGTTCAAATTTCCGGATGAAATAGGTGGCGAGATATCCGTATCCGTGTAGCACAATCCATATGTGCCGAACGTTTTCAGTGGTTCCAAGCGTAGCAATACGGGCCTGTCGTTTAATTTCGATGTGGTGGATTTCCATTCTACCTGTTGATGGGGATCAAAGGTAGTGTAAATGATTTTTTACCCACCGGCGCTACGAAGTTTGTTCAGCATTTCCGAATACACTTCTTTCTGAGCAACGCAATGCACCTCTTTTCCGTAGTTTTTTGTTTGCCGGGCTTCGTTAATGAGTTTTTCCATAAATGCAAGCCGCGCTTCAATCCACGTAATCATTTTGTTAAGTTCTTCCCTCTTCATAATGGCAGGTTTTAGGAAATTAATCTGGAGTAGTGGGCGTATCGATCCATAATTCTCTGGACATATTCTACAGGTTCTTCACAACGGCAATAGCCATACTTCACCCATTCGCTGTCCTGAAACTGGCTGGCCGATTTGTTCCGCAGGTAATAATCTACATGGTTGTCCCATTTTGTTGAGTCGCCTCCATGATTTTCGGTGAGGTTTCTGGCGTCAATTACATGGCCCAATCCCGCGTTGTACGATGCCAACACAAATTTTATTCGTTCTTCATCGTCTGCAATTTGGTTTTCCCAATAGGTGTTGAGCCACATCATATAATGAATCCCGGCTTTTATCTGGGCTTCTGCTCCTGAACTGGTGTCCACCCCGAATTGCGCTGCGGTCTGGGGCATCAGTTGCATTAACCCGAAGGCACCGGCCCACGAACGGGCATTGATGTTAAAAGAAGATTCCTGCGCCATTTGTGCTGCGATCAATCGCCAGTCCCATCCCAGCAACATGCTGTACTTCTTGATCAGGTCATCATAAGGACTGATTTTTCCGCCGGATAGTGAGGAGTAATCGCTCGTAACCCGTTCGCGCTGCACCTTTGTTGCCTTGAAATATTTGTGGCGCAGAATGGCCAGCAGCGAAGCCTGTTCGGATTGTTGCAGCCAGTTGTTGAGCGTTCGCAACAACAGCGGACTGTCCTTGCGACAGGCCCATGCAATTTTCTGCGGAAAACTCACGGCCATTCCAATGTCTATATTCGAGTAATATCCCTGGTTCAGTTTTGCAATATGTTCATCGGCAATGGTGTATTCAATATGGCCGTCGGCAACCATTTGAATGAGTTGCTCCGGATCTAATTTTCCCGGGGCTTCTACAATATTGATGGTGCCGCCGATTTCATCGCTCAGGTTTTTTAATCTCGAATAAAAAGAGCTGTTGCGGTGTACGTATATGTTTTTACCGGCAAGGTCGATTGGATTGCGCAGCAGAGGCTTTGAATTTTCAGCTTTTTCAGGAATGCGTTGCACGAGTACCTGTTTGGAGAACAAAAATGGTTCTGTGAAATTCATTTTCTGCGTTCGTTCGCTGGTGATAGTAAGATTGGCAGCAACAAGATCTACATTGCCGCTATCGAGTTCATCAAAAATATTGTTGATGTCTTCGGCAATCTTGATTTCGAGTTCAACACCGAGATGTTTGGCAAAAGAGGAGAGGAGTTCGTATTCGAATCCCATTGCTTCGCCCTTAAAGAGGAAATAGGAATTGGTACTACTTTGGGTGAGCACCACCAGTTTGCCGCGCTCCAGAATGGTATTGAGGTCGCGAACATTTAGATCGGTTTCTATATCAGACCATATCTTGCTGTCATTGCTCCTTTCGTCGGAAGCAAACCAGCAGGCTGTCATCATGAGGAAACCAACATAAAGAACAGGCCATCGGTATGTATTGCTGAATTTTAACATGACATTTTTGTTCGGTGAGCCAAATACCTTATACGTATGGCTCAGTTGGCGAGTTACCGAAAACAAAAAAGGCTCCCTTTCGGGAGCCTTCAAAACTGTGCCATACAAAACCGAATATCAGCGTTTCACGAACTCATCTGAGCTTCCGTCGTAGGTAAGGTAATAAGTATTTTTTGAAAGATTTGATACGTCAACAGCTTCTCCGAAACCGCGTTTCACGATCTGGCCGTAAACATTATAAACTTCAAAAGATGTTTCATTGCTGAATTTAATGCGCTGCATCTTTTTATCATAATCATAAGTGACGGCTGGTTTGTTTGAAATCAATGAAACCGATTCTGAAACGCGATTCTCAGCATCGAAACTGTTTTGCATCACCCTGAATTCGTTTCGGCCCGATACGGTAGGTACTTTAAACTCGTATTTATTCTCATTAGAAGTTCCTTTGCCTTCTACTTCACCTACTTTCACCCATTTATTCCATTTTTTTTGTTGAATGACAAAAGGAAGTGCTCCTTGTTCGTTGGTGGTGGTCCAGTGTAGAATTTCATCCTCACCGATGGAAATGTTTTTCACTTCGAAGGTAGGTAATGGCTGAAGGGCGCCGCTGTTGATAACACGCGGTTCACAATCTGGTTTATGTTTGATCTTAACGACTACTTCGTCGCCCATTTCAAATCCATAGATGCTAAGATCAATCTCAAAAGCTTCTGAATTTATTTCATCAGAACTGATCTGACCGTTCACAGTAACTTCGAATGTACAAAATCCGACACCCGATTCTGATTTGCCATTGAGGACATATATATTTCTCAATTGGTATTGGCCTTCCAAAACAATAACGTCGGCTTTGGCGCCCAATGCACCAAAAAGAAAAACCAGTGGGATCAGAAAGTATTTTTTCATAACATAAGGTAATAATGGTTTCATCGATTCTCGCAAAGATAATCAAAGGACAGAAGGAAAACAAGGTAATGCACTAATCATGCAGGTGCTTTGAGTCTTTTAGGATATTCTCAGCGGTACAATCATAGGATATTCCCTCACTGATCCTGCAAAAAATTTTCTGAGGCGGCGATTAAATCCGGAAAAAAGGTGGTGAATCGTTCTTCCAGTTCAGGATAATGTTCTTTAAGTACGATCACTGCATTTTCCATATTCGAAACAAAGGGTGTTCTGCTGGCCATTCCCTGAAATACCTCCGATAAGGTTTCGAATTTCCTGTAGTTCAAAAGCCATTGATACGACTTCATGTAGTGGTAAAATCGTTGGGTCTTGGCAGGCATATTCGGTTCAAAATCCCCGAGAATCGATTCTACTTTTTCAACAAAATTTTCCAGCTTCTGCGGATGGTACTCGTGCCAGTTGACACCAAGAAAATGGTCAAAATACACATCGAGCACCACCCCTGAATATTTTCTGAACTGCGGCCGGATGATTTTCCGGGCTTCTGCCGTAACGGGGTGGGTGTCGGTGTATGTGTCAATAAATCGATGTAGAGCGATTCCTTTTTGTACATCTGCCGGATAAATTCCCGCTATTTTTCCTTTGACCCCGTCTCCGATAAAATTTCCGCATATGGTTTCGGGGTGCGGCCCGGAAAGATACAGATGTGCTAAAAAATTCATGTTGCCATTTGAACTGGCCATTTTCCTTTAGTCATTTCCATTCGGATGACTCTTGTGGATTGGCGTATCTTTCGCAAAGATAAGCCATGGCAAGCAAGCGATCAATATACTGGATGGCACAGGTGAGCGGCTGGCTTACCTACATCCTCATTCTCGCCCTTTGGTCGTTGCTTACCGGTCAATTCGACTGGCCCATCGTGAAGGTTTGGGCAACAGTTTTTATCACCGGTATCGCCGTTTCGCATTTTATGCGCAGTATCATCATTTATCTGGGATGGCTTGAGCTGAGTCTGTATCATGCAATCTGGCGCTTGTTTTTGACTTCAATAATTCTCGGTTTCGTTAGCGCTGTTGTCCATGGATTGATTTCTGATTTATTAATAGCCGAGATCCGGCCTTTGCTGGTATGGCCTTTTGGAGAGCTCGTACAGGTGGTATTGGCCTACGCTCCCGAATTGCTGATCTGGTCGCTGATTTATTTCGCCTGGAATTATTTCCGCAACTACGAACGTGAGGAAATTAAAAATCTACGTCTGGAAGCTTCCAAAAAAGAGATCGAACTTAATAATCTGAAAGCCCAGTTGAATCCGCATTTCATGTTCAATGCAATGAATAGTATCCGCGCATTGATAGATGAAAACCCTGAACTTGCCAAACGCTCGGTTACGCAGTTGTCTATGATTCTACGAAATACACTCATTGTAGGGAAGCATCAGTTTATTACCCTGGAAGAAGAACTCCGGGTTGTACAGAATTACCTGGAATTAGAAGGAATTCGTTATGAGGAAAGGTTGAAGGTAGATTACGAAATTGATTCTGTTGTGTTGAGAGAGCCGATTCCGCCGTTGATGTTACAGACATTGGCCGAAAACGCAATTAAACACGGAATCTCGAAACTGGTAAAGGGTGGAAGGATAACCATTGTTGCCAGACCGGACACAGATGGTTATTTTGTCGAAGTCCGCAATTCCGGCCGGTTCAACGGACAGGAGAAGAGTTTAACGGGAATAGGACTATCCAATACATTAAAGAGACTGGAGTTGCTGTACAAGGGAGCTGCCCGGTTCGAAATTTTTAAAAAGGGATCCGAAGTAATTGCACGGGTGAACTTTCCAAAACATATTATACAATGAGAACATTATTGATTGATGATGAACGCCTGGCCAGAAAGGAACTGAAGAATTTGCTCGCCGGTTTTGAACAGGTGGAGATCATCGGTGAGTGCCAGAACGCCGATGAAGCAAAAGAAATGATTGAGACTTTGAATCCCGATCTGATCTTTTTGGATATACAGATGCCGGGAAAATCAGGATTTGATTTACTCGAGGAACTGGAGTATGTGCCGAAAGTAATTTTTGTAACGGCATATGATGAGTACGCCATCAAAGCGTTTGAAGTCAATGCTTTTGATTATTTACTGAAGCCTGTAGAACCACAACGGCTCGAATCATCGCTCGACCGGATAGAAAAGGAGATAGAGGAGGAAGAAGCGACATTGCCTACTACCGGTGCCAACCGAAAAGTCCTGAATCAAAGCGATCAGATTTTTCTGAAGGATGGTGAACGTTGCTGGCTCGTAAAACTCTCAGATGTACGTTTGTTCGAATCCGAGGGGAATTATGTGCGGGTTTATTTCAATCAATCAAAACCGCTGGTATTAAAGTCGCTGAACAATCTGGAAGACCGGCTGAACCCCGCCGAATTTTTCCGTGTCAACCGGAAGTACATCGTGAACCTCAAGTGGATAGATAAAATTGAACCCTGGTTTAATGGAGGCCTGCAGGTTACGCTGTCAAGCGGTGAAAAAGTGGAGGTATCCCGCCGTCAGACCGCGCGGTTCAAGGATTTCATGAGTTTGTAACAGCAGGATGTTCATTATTTTTTCATGGCACCTTCCGTTAATCAGAGAATAAACTTCGTTTGTCTTTAATTGGTTGTAGTTAGCCGAAAAGAGCTTTTGATGTAAAACTATATTTCTGACCTTCACGTAGAATTTGTGACAAACCAAGCTCGATTATGGAAATCCTTTACAGAGAACCTACAAATGTAACGCCTTACGTTTCATTTAACCCTACTTCCGGAGAATTTGTAATCAAAGGGAGAAGTATTCCCGAAAATGCCGAAATGTTCTATTCTTCCATCCTTGGTTGGCTGGATTGTTTGTGTGAAGATCCTCCGGTAAAGATCGTACTCAGCCTTCAACTCGAGTTTCTGAACATCGCTTCTTCAAAACGCCTGTTGTTTATTCTGTACAGATTGATTGAAGCGCAGGATAAAGGTTGCCGCGTAATGGTGAAGTGGTGTTACGACGAACGGGATCAGGATATGCTCGAAGTAGGTGAGGACTACGCCCAGATGGTATCAGAAATTTCCTTCGAATTTGTTGCCTTCGATTCAAAAACTTTAATAGCCAACCTTAAAACCGGTTAAGCACCCACATCCTTTGGTGATGTTTGACGGAAAGGTCTCTTCAGTCTTCGTATTTTCCACTACTTTTGCCGGAAATTAAATTCCGGACATGCTCAGTAAAATTAATTTAGCATTTAACATAGTCCTGCTGTTGGCAGTGGCTTTTCTTTTCTTTCGAACCGAAACTTCTTTATTGGAAGGATCATCGCCTTCGCCTTCGGATGAAACCCCATCCGATTCAACAGAATTCGCATCATCAACCAAAACTAAGGGATTCTCAGATTTTAATAATCCGCGCATTGCCTATGTTGATGCAGAAAGACTAAATGAAGAATACCAGTTTATTGCAGAAAAATACGAGGAGCTCGAAAAAGAACAAATGCGCATCGAGTCTCAGATCGAACGAAAATTGCGCGCTGCAGAAGAACGATACCTGGAGCTCGAAGCACAGGCTCCTTCAATGACTCCCACCATGTTGCAGGATGCACAAATGGAGCTTCAGAATCTCCAACAGGACATTACACGTTTTCAGGAACAAGCCGCTACTGATTTCCGCAAAAAAGAAGCATCGGCACAGGAACAGTTTTTCGGAAACATCAGTTCATTTCTCGAAAAGTTAAACCAGGAGGGTCGATACGATTATGTGTTGACCTACCAGATCGGAGGTCAGATTTTACTGGCCAATGATTCCCTCAACATTACCGATGAAGTTGTTCGTGGTCTGAACGAAGAATACCGAGCGTCGAAACAATCAAAAGCGCAGTAATAATGGTTGTTGCAGATCAGAAAAAAAGAGAAAACATTGCGGAATACGTGCTGTACATGTGGCAGCTCGAAGACCTCATGCGTTCTATTGATCTGAAATCTGAGAATGTTGGAGCCATTGCTGCACAATTTTCCGAGTACGATGAATCGGTGGTGGAAGCCGCTGTAAAATGGTACAAAGATTTCATCCGGAAGATGAAGGCGCAGAAAATCGAAAAGACCGGTCACCTGATGGAAGTACAGGATGTTGTGATTGAATTGTATTATCTCCACAACACATTGCTGAACATTTCCAAAGACAAAAAATATATCGCGCTGTACAATCTGGCTTCGCCGCACCTCGCAGAATTGCGCAAAAAGAGCGGTAAGGTGAGCAACGAAATAGAATTGTGCTTTAATGCCTTGTACGGGTTACTTCTGCTGAGGCTTCAAAAAGTTCCCGTTTCTCCTGATACAGAGGTAGCAATGAAAGCCATCAGCGATTTAACTGCTTTTCTGGCTGCACGGTATCACCACATGAAATCGGGCAAAATGGATTTCTCGCAAAACTGATTTGATTATTTTGCGTTGAGTAGTTGAAAAACACTTCTTGTGCATCCAATCGAAAAACTTATCCGCCAGGGCGAGCACCAACAGCTCGATTTTAAATTTCAGGTAAACGACGCCCGGAAAATAGCCCGGTCAATGGCCAGCTTTGCCAATACCGATGGCGGACGTTTGTTGATTGGAGTGAAGGACAATGGCAAAATTTCCGGCATTCGATCTGAAGAGGAAATTTACATGATCGAAACCGCAGCGCATTTGTACACCAGGCCCGAAGTACAATTTACTCCGGTGATCTGGGAGGTAGAGGATAAAACGGTGCTCGAGGTGGTGATTGCTCCGTCCAGGCAAAAACCTCATTATGTAAAAGAAGAGGGTGGAAAGGAAAAAGTTTATGTCCGCGAACAGGATCGCGTTATTGAAGCCAACGGAGTAATTCAGCAACTGTGGAAGATGGATAAAAAACGCAGTGGCGAAAACGTTTCCTTCTCAAAGCCGGTGACAAAATTACTGCAGCGCATGAAGCGAAAAGGTCCTGTGGGCTTTCGGTTTATCCGGCAGGTGATGCAGCTCAGTCCTGGTGAAACAGAACACATTCTCGCGAATCTTATCAACTGGGAAGTTATAGAAATGAAACCCGGAGAGCGCGGCTACCGCTTCGAAATCAACGAAGAGAACGATATCGTGCCGGAAGAATAGGAGACAGAAGTGGAATTCAAATTACTTCTACCAGATCTCCGACCATAACAATTCCCGCTTTTTCAACCCAACCGACCAGCCCCCGTGTGTCGGCTGCAGCTTTTGTAAACGGCACTTCCAGTTCTTTTCCCACGGCAGCCTCCATAGCACGATGCGGGTGAATACACGGCCGGTTCTGACCATACACCGCCAGCACAGCAATCAACTCGTTGTTTCGGAAAATCCGCAATTTGCTCAGTGGAGGAAGATGAGAAAGATCCGCGATTCCAGAAATCATCAAGTTGGCGCCCATCCATTCCGGTAAAATGCGATCCAGTTGCATTTTTTCTGCAATCCCCTCAATTTCTTCGGTACTCACAGCCGACCATTGGCGGTTGTTGTGAATGGGCGTATTTCGGGGATATTCTTTTTTTTCGCGTCCTCCTGATAACCTTTCGTGTCCGAAGTGCCGGTCACCGGGAATTCCACCCAGAGCAAATTCGAGGGACTGCCTCGAGGCGGTTACGAAATTTTCCGGATCGGGCGTGGAGAACAGTCCGGTGATAATGCCAGAAAGAGTGGTTTGCGCAATCATGAAGAAATTGCAGCTTTTCTTACCGCCATCGCTTTTGTGAGAATGCGTTCGAGCCGGTCGAGCTGCAACATTGTATGCGGATCACTTTTCGCGCTGGCCGGATTCGGATGAGTTTCGATGAAAAATCCGTCGGCTCCCGTAGCAGCAGCCGAAAGTGCAATGGTTTCAATCATTTCAGGATCACCGCCCGTAATGCCTTCGGAGGTGTTCGGTTTCTGAACGGAGTGCGTGCAATCCATCACCACCGGCACACCGTGTTTCTTCAGTCGTGCTATTGCCGTAGCGTCCACAATTAAATCGGTGTAGCCAAAACTGAAACCGCGTTCGCAGAGCCACACGTTGTTGTTGCCGGTTGACCTTACTTTCTCCACCGCAAACTTCATGGCTTCGGGAGAAACAAATTGACCCTTTTTTACATTCACACCCTTTCCGGTTTTACCGGCCGCAATCAATAAATCCGTCTGGCGGCATAAAAACGCGGGAATTTGTAGGTAATCTACAAACGCAGCCGCAATCGCCGCATCCTGACTTTCGTGAATATCGGTAATGGTCGGAACGCCCACTTTCTGGCCGACCTTATGAACAAACTCGAGTGCTTCCTGATCACCGATTCCGGTAAAACTATCCAGCCGCGAACGATTCGCTTTGCGATAACTGGCTTTAAAAATATAATCGATATCCAGGCGGTCGCATATGGATTTTACCGTGTGGGCAATGTCCAGGGCCTGATCGAAATCTTCCATGGCGCAGGGCCCGGAGAGTAGAAAAAATCGGTTGTTATTCGGAATCATACAGTCAATTTTAAGGTTCCACACTTCTGGCGCGATCTCCAAGATAACCGCTGTGGTGCCGCTTGGAATATTCTTCTTTGGTAAACCCGATTTTCTCCATGAGCAGCACAACGAGGATATCGCCCACTACCGTCATTACGGTGGTAGAAGTGGTGGGTGTCAGACCCAACGGGCAAATCTCTTTCGGATGACCGGTATTGAGCGTCAGGTGCGCCAGATCGCCGAGTGGAGAGTTATCGTGACCTGTAAGAGCAATGATTTTAATTTCCGGAACGAGATTTTGCGCCAGGGAAATCAACTCAAGGATTTCGCGGGTTTTTCCGGAGTTAGAGATGAGAAACAACACATCGTTGGGTTGCAAAACACCCAGGTCGCCATGCTGCGCTTCACTGGGGTGCATGAAAATGGCAGGAGTTCCGGTTGAGCTCAGTGTAGTAGCAATATTGTTTCCGATTTGGCCGGCTTTTCCCATCCCTGAAACTACCACCTTCCCATTTTTTTCGTGAACCTGCGCGTAAATCAATTCCAGCACGCCAGCTATCGAACCATCCACCGGAATGTTTTGAATGGCCTGCACCTCGCGTGCAATCAGATCCTGGATTTTATCTTTAATCATAGAAAGTTTATTCGGGCTGCAAATTACGAAAGGCAGCGCATTTGAGACCGGTAAAAGTTATTGAAGCACGCAAACAATGGTCACCACCACTTCTTTGCCCACCATAAAAGTTCCGGTATCTGTTCCTACATTAAAATCCATTCGGTCAATGGTCATCTCTCCGATGAGTTCGCCTTCCATGGCAACAAAAGGTAGAATGGCTTCACGCGTTACATCTTTTATGGTAAGTTTTCCCACGGCAACATATTTTCCCGAAGGTAGTTTGTCAACACTCAACGATTTAAAACGAATGGTCGGATAAGTCTGTACTTCGAGGAAATCCTCAGAAAGCAGATCCTTATCTCGTTTTTCGTTTCCCGTATCCAGGGTTCTTACATCAATATGCACGTCAAATTCAGATGCGCTGACATTCTCCCGATCGAAATTAACGGTTCCCTCCATTCCTTTAATTGTGCCCGATACCGTATTGAGCCACAAATTACCCACCCGAAATTCCACGTAGGATTTTTCGGAATTCAGTTTCTGGCTATATCCGGTGATCGAAAAAAGTAAGAAAACAGCGAAAATTGTGATTTGTCTCATTGCAGATAAGGCTTTTGGTACGTGAAGTTACGAATGCAGGATAAAACCGGCAGAAGGATTTCGGAAAAATCCGTGTATCCTGAGTTTTTTAGTAATTCAGCACCAACCGTATTCATCTTCTGCAGAAAATAATCGTCATAAGCTGTACTTTGTACGACCAATTAAGTTGAAACCAAATCCAACCATCTCATGCAACATTTTACCCGAACCCTTGTAGCGGTATTTCTAACGATCGTCACGGGAGTGGCTTTCTCACAAAATGTGACCTTTACGAATTCAAGTGCTCAACTCGGTGCCATTACTGGATTTTCTTATGAAGACTGTGCCGTTG
>CALDPJ010000341.1 GCA_937911795.1 uncultured Flavobacteriales bacterium
AGCACCGCGGATGGTCAGCCGAATTTCGTCCTGCGGTTGGAGATAAATGTAATCGGCAATCTGCTGGTGATAGACCAGCGCCTGAATCAACAGTTTTTCGCTGATGTTTCCCTTCAGCGACAGGGTTTGTTTTACCGAAAATTCACTGTCGAGTTCCGGATCGCCTTCTTCAATTCCGCTGACACCCTGGTGCAGGCCATTGCTGTAGAGTTCATTCACCTCGGGGTTTCGCGCGGCAAGACCGAGGTTGTACGTGAGCTCCCAGTTTTTAAAAAGCGCATAACTCGCTCCGGCCAGCGCACCGCCGGTTTGATAATTATTGTGATATCGCACCACCTCGCGGGGTAAAGTATTCGAAATGGCCGCCACCCGCCGGTCTTCGAAATCATAGCGCCCGCCAAATTCTAAAGTAGCGCGATGTACAGATTTCGTCAGTGTTAGAAAAGCGCCGTATTCTGTGGAGATATAACTAGGAATTAACGGAAGAATGCCGGTTTCGGGAATGTTGGTGTTCTGCGTTTGTTGGAACTGAAAACCGGTTTTTAATTTCCAGTTTGCAGCGAAATAGTTTTCGTAGCGACCTTCAGCAAAATGGGTAAACTGTTCGAGACTCAGTGCCGGAAGTTCTGACCGGTTATTTCTGCGCACATCAAACTCTTTTCGTCGGTTATACTGACCGGCGTAAGTGAGGTCAATCCACTGTTGATCGGTGATGTGGTATCGCGAGTGTACTTTCAGCAGGTGGTGATTCACCTGTTGATGTGGTGCGTCGATGGAATAGGAAAAATGGTCTTCGGTGTAGAAAGGAACTTCGCGCTGCAGAGCTTCTTCGAGATCAGTTAGGTTGCCGGTGTGCGAACCGCGCAAAACGCCAAGCCGGGCGTTAAATGTGCTGAAATATAGGTCTGCGGACCAGTTGTTGCGGATCGATTTTTCGAGTTGGACGGCCAGGTGCGCTTCTTCGTTTCCGGTATTGCGCAAAAAATAGTCGGGCGTGCGTTTATCACCGATTTTCTTCAGGGTTCCGGTGACGCGCCACGCCAGCAATTTGGAATGCTGCTGCAGTTTCAGGTTGATGCCGTTTCCGCGCCCGTTCGATTCGTAAAAATAGCGTGCATTGCCGTGAAGGTGCGGGTCGCGTGGGATTTTTCCCGGCTCGATGAGAATCACGCTGCCGAGCGAATTTCCGGGATATTCGAGCACTCCTGCGCCTTTCACCACGGTAATTCTGTTGGCCGATAAAGGGTCAATCTCAGGAGCGTGATCCGATCCCCATTGCTGTCCGCTTTGGGCGATGCCGTTGTTCAGAATGGTAAGGCGATTTCCATAGAGACCGTGTACCACAGGTTTTGAAATTCCGCTGCCATGACGAATGGTGCTCACCCCGGAAATATTCTCGAGCAGGTTTCCGAGGTTTTTATCTGCCTGTTCGGTAATTCGTTGTGTACTCAGCGACTGATTTTCCTGCGTGGTGGTTTTTCCTGCTTCGCTGGTGATGGTTACTTCGTTCAGCAATTGGCTGTGGTGATCGAGCAGCACGGTGATGGTCGTATCTCCCGACACCGGCAGGAAAATTTCTATCGGCTCGCAACCGATGTGGCTGACGCTGAGGTGATAGTTTCCGCTGCAAACGCCGGAAATACTGAAGTAACCGAGCGAATCTGTAATGTCGCCGGTTTGCATTTCGCGCAGGTAGACGTTGGCGAACTCCATCGGCTGACCCGTACTTTCATCTTTCACCACACCCGAAACCTTCCACTGGCAAGGCTGAGCGCTGGCGAAGAAGGTCGTAATGAGAAAGGCGAAAAAGAGCGGAGCGGATTTATTGAACTTCAACATCAAAAGTAACTTCGATATCGGTTTCTCCTCCGGCGTTGGCCATGTTTCCATCGGCCACTCCACCCGCCAATTTGTTGAGCTCGTGCCGCAGCGTTATGGTAAGCGTACCACTGGTCGCATCGGAGGTTTCAACGGTGGTGACCAGTCCAATTGGATTTCCGCTGGCATCATTATCGCCGTAAGTGATTTGAAGACCGGCAACGGTATTTTCAAAAAAGAATTGGTGGGATTCTCCTTCTGCGGCAATTTCACCGGTGATGTCGTCCGCCGGGTTTTGCGTTTCATTCAGCAGTTGCAGCGTGCCGGTATAGGTGGTATTGGCATGGAGTGTATCCGCGGTAATTTCGGGAGCCGAACCGCCGTCACCATCGGGATCAGAAAAACTGAATACAACCGTTTCACCGCCACCTTCGGGGGTCAGCGTGTAAATGAGCGTGGTAATAACCTCTTCCTCATTGGGAATAACCGGGTCGAGTTGCTCGTCTTTCTTGCACGAAGAAATCGAAATCAGAAATACCAGTGCCAGCGGAAGTAAATGGTGTAATTGGCGCATGTGCAGGTTCTTTAAAGTGTGTGCTGCAAAGTTAGGTATTTGTTGCAACACTGTTGCATTTAGTTGTTCGATTTCATCACCGGCCATCTCCGGAAAGAAACTTTTATGAAATCCGTACCTTCGCGCCGATTTTCAACCCTTAAAATTGCTGTTATGTCTGAAGAATTAAAGCCCTGTCCCGAGTGTAAATCGCCGTATGGATACCCGACGGGAAGTGGTTTATTTGCCTGTCCCGAGTGCGGTCATGAATGGAACCCCGAAGAAGCCGCGGCCGACGAAGGGCTGGTGGTGAAGGACTCGAACGGCAATGTGTTGCAGGATGGCGATAGCGTAGTGGTGATCAAAGATCTTCCTGTTAAAGGCGCCACCGGTCCGGTGAAGAAAGGAACAAAAGTGAAGAACATCCGGCTTACGGACGGCGACCACAACATAGATTGCAAGATTGATGGTTTTGGCGCGATGGCGCTCAAGAGCGAGTTTGTGAAGAAGGCGTAACCGCTTTCTTAACGTCAGTAATTTTACTGTGATCACTTTATATTCCATTTCATAACGGTAAATTGCTGGCACTAAACCCTCAGTTATGAAAAAAAGAGTAGAGCAAAGCGGCACTTCGGATGCGGTGTATGGCCTCGGATTAATCGGCGCCGCCATATATTACATTTCTATCTCCACCGGATTTTGGAGCGGCCTTCTCGGATTGCTCAAAGCCATTGTGTGGCCGGCTTTCCTGGTGTATGAAGCTTTCGCGTTTTTTGGCGGGTGAGTCGAAAAATCATTTGATCTAAATCCTGCACTTACTTCGAACCGTTCACCACGATTCTGTGAGATTCAGTACCCTCTTCACCAGAAATCTGAAATAAATAGATACCATCCGGTAAATTGGGTAACGAAAAGTTCAATTGGTTGTCGCCGTTTGGAAGTGGGCGGTTTTTCCATTGGTGTAGTAATCGACCATCGACAGAAAGCAGCGAAAAACCGGCTTCAGTAGCTTTGTCAACATTAAGTGACAAATTGAAGTCAGAAACCGCGGGCATGGGGTAAAGTTTTAACGCTGAAAAAAACTCCTTACTTTCTGACATTCCTACGTTTGGATCGGAATAATAACTACCGGAAGAGGATTGATTCACAATTTCTCCATCACTATATATAGTAGTATTGATAAGCGTCACCAATGGTACTGAAATACCCGCCTTATAAAATTTGTAGGTGGTGGAAACTCGATCTCCTGAACCACTCTCTACACCATTATTAAATACGG
>CALDPJ010000342.1 GCA_937911795.1 uncultured Flavobacteriales bacterium
GACCGCAAAATCTGGATGAGTACATCGGTCAGGAACATCTGGTCGGTCCAGGTGCTCCCTTGCGCAAAATGATCGAAAGCGGCTTGCTGCCATCGATGATCCTGTGGGGACCTCCCGGAACGGGAAAAACAACGCTGGCAGAAATTATTTCTTCGGTGCTCGACCGGCCATTCTTTAAACTGAGTGCAGTCAGCTCGGGGGTTAAGGATGTGCGTGAAGTGATTGAAAAGGCGCAAAAACAAAATCTTTTTTCAAAGGGTCAACCGATATTGTTCATTGATGAAATTCATCGTTTCAGCAAATCGCAACAAGATTCGCTGTTACACGCAGTAGAAAAAGGAATCATCACCCTCATCGGTGCAACCACAGAAAATCCGTCTTTCGAAGTAATATCTGCACTTCTATCGCGCAGTCAGGTGTATGTGCTTAAAGCATTTGAAAAATCGTGGCTCGAACAATTGCTGACCCGCGCACTTGAAAAAGATGAAGTGCTGAAGAAACGTAAGATTGAAGTGAAAGACAGCAACGCACTTTTTCGGTTTTCCGGTGGCGATGCCCGGAAAATGCTCAATCTGCTGGAGGTAATGAGCGCACACTTCGGAGACAAACTGATCATCGATGAAGAACACATTCAGGAGATCGCCAAAAACAACCCAACGCTATACGATAAAGACGGTGAGCAGCACTACGACATCATTTCGGCGTTTATAAAATCCATCCGCGGAAGCGATCCGAATGCTGCAACGTATTGGCTGGCGCGAATGGTAGAAGGTGGTGAAGATCCTAAATTCATTGCCCGACGCTTGATCATTCTCGCTTCTGAAGACATCGGTAACGCAAATCCTACGGCACTCGTTATTGCGAACAATACTTTTCAGGCGGTTCAGATCATCGGCATGCCGGAATCCAGAATTATTCTCTCACAATGCACCACTTATCTGGCGTGTTCGGCAAAAAGCAATTCGGCGTACAAAGCCATTGGAAATGCCCAAGGCCTGGTTCGCGAGACCGGAAATTTACCGGTACCAATGCATCTACGAAACGCGCCCACCAGCCTTATGAAAGAACTGGGCTATGGCGAAGATTATCAATATCCGCATGATTTCAACGGCAATTTCACTCCCAACAATTATCTTCCCGAAGAAATTGAAGGAAAGCAGTTGTATAATCCCGGTGATAATCCGCGCGAACGGGAGTTCAGAACCAGATTAAAGGATTGGTGGAAAAGTCGATACGGATATTAGAGTTTTTAACTATTATTTCTCCGGCAGCACTACAACATACACCAATTTCACAGCATCAACTTCTGCCGGTTTAGTAGTAATTTTTGTATCATTACATCCTTTTCAAAATTGATGGAATCACTCCTTAAAAAATCTATCATTTTTATTCTTATCGGAATAGCCGTTTCCGGCTGCCGCAAAGAAAGCGACCGCACAACCTGGAATATTGACGCTCTGGCTCCATTGGTTTATACCACATTGACGATTGATAATCTTGTACCGGATTCACTTCTGGCCTATGACGTAAACGAGGTTGTTTTTCTTTCTTTCTCCGATACCGTTTTGCACTTCGGATTAGACACACTAATCCGATTGCCCGACACTTCATTGGTAGAATCATTTTCTATTCCTTTCACATTTCCCCAACCACTTCCGCCGGGTACCACGCTTTTACCCCAAAGCCTGAATGAGATCGAAATTAATTCTGCGGATGTTGAACTAAAGAAGGCAAAACTCAGGAAAGGCAGCATAGTGGTTGATATTATAAGTAATTTCCAGGGAGCAGTTCTATGCACCTACACCATTCCTGATGCTACATTAAATGGCATCCCTTTAACCGTACAGCAGTTAATACAGGGTTCAACAGACACCCCCACAACTTTCCAGTTGACATTGGATGTGAGCGACTACTGGGTTGATTTCAGCAACGGCAGCGAACCGTTTAACCACCTACCTACGCTGCTTACGATTGTTGCAGATCCAAATGGTGAGCCACTTCCTGTATCTGCTGGCGATGGTGTAGAGATCACTTCAACCTTTACCGGTTTGGAACCATCATATGCCGAAGGATATTTCGGACAACAGGTTGTAAACACAGGGGTGGAAACACAGGAAATCAATGCCTTCGACCTGATAACAGGTGGTTCAATTGACCTCGATGAAGTAAATGTAAACCTCCGTATTCTCAATGGCTTTGGAGTTGATGTTCGGGCCACCATTTACCAGTTTGCTGCCGGTAATGACGAGCTTGGCACCAGTATATCACTCAACCACTCCGTCATCGGAACGCCTGTGAATCTGAATCGGGCCACTCACCCAAATGGATATCCAGTGCCTTCGGTCTATGATATTTCG
>CALDPJ010000343.1 GCA_937911795.1 uncultured Flavobacteriales bacterium
CAAGAACATTGAAATACTGTATCAAAAAGCACTTTTCCGGGAGTGCAATAAGTTCTTGAATCGTGCAAAAAAAATTGCCATTGCACACGAGAAGTTTTATTACTGGTTTGAACTGCTGAACTGGGAGAAACTGTTGCTCGAGGAGGCTTACGAAGCAGGAGAGTTTACGCGCGATATCGACGAGTTAATTTTTGAAGAGCAGGAAGTTATTGATAAGCTGCGCAATCTTGCGGCTTATCATGTTTTGTACAGTAAAATCAATTTTGTGTTCCGGAGTGGAGGATACGTCCGGAGCGAAGAAGATCGCGCTGTGGTTCATGAAATTTCCAATCATCCGTTGATCAAAGGAAAGAATACGGCTCTGAGTCATCGGGCTGCTACCATCTGCTTTTACATTCAGGGTTTTTGTGCAATGGCCAACCGCGATACGGATAGGAGCTACAAGCACTTTATGCGGGTGAAAGAAATTCTCGACGATAATCAACCAATAAAAAAGGATCTGCCACGGCGTTATGTTCGGACATTAAACCAGATTTTACTGAATCTAATTGCGTTGAGGCGCGAGAAGGATGCACATGAGATGATTGCCGCTATGCGAAAACTGAATGAGGACAATGCTTTTTCAAGTACCGACATTCAGGTGCTGATTTTTCGATCCACTTATCAGGCTGAGCTGAAGTTGTATCAAAGCCGGGGCGAATTTGATAAAGCCTTACCGAAGATCGACGAAGTATTGAAGGGATTCGAATTGTATGACAACAAGGTAAGCAAGGAACAACAGATCATCTTCAACTACAGCATCGCATACACTTATTTTGGCGCAGAACAGTACAGCAAAGCCCTTTTCTGGAACAATAAAGTGCTCAACGATAATGAACCCAACTTACGACAGGATATATATAGCTACGCGCGGTTGTTCAACCTGGTAATCCATTATGAACTTGGTAATTTCGACCTGATGGAATACATTCAGAAATCAACGGTTCGCTACCTCAATAAACGGCAGCGCGATTATGATATCGAGTTGTTGGTGCTCGGTTATCTTAAGAAAATTGCCCGCGCACATTTTGAGAAGGATCCGCGACCATTATTTGAAGAATTCGAGCGGGAGTTAAGGAATAATATCAATCCAAATACTGATCGGGTATTGTTGGAGTATTTCGACTTTTTTGCCTGGGCCAAAAGTAAAATCGAAGGCATTAGTTATGCGAAAGCGATTCGAAAAAGCCAGGGTATTTAGGCCAAATCAAATTTTTTTCAATCACCCGCCAATCAACTCGCCGCCATTGACGTGAATTACTTGTCCGGTGATGTAACTGCTGTCTTCACTCGCAAGAAATACATAAGCCGGCCCTACTTCGCTCGGCTGACCCGCGCGCCCCAATGGTGTGTCCTGGCCGAATTCTGTGACATCATCAAAAGAGGAGGGGATCAATGGCGTCCAGATGGGGCCGGGTGCTACAGCGTTTACTCTGATTTTTTTCTCAGCCAGCATCGACGATAATGACCTTGTGAAAGTGACAATGGCGCCTTTCGTACTCGAATAATCCAGCAGGTGACTACTTCCCCGATACGCGGTAACGGAGGTTGTATTGATGATTACGTCACCTTCGCCTAAATGCTTCATGGCCTCGCGCACAATATAGAAATAAGGGTAAATATTGGTTTCAAAGGTTTTCAGCAATTGTGCAGTGTCGATTTCCTCAATGTTATCGACGGGATACTGAACGCCCGCGTTGTTAACAACAATATTTAATCCTCCCAGTTTGCTGACACAGGTAGATACCACTTCCTTGCAAAATTTCTCGTCGCGCAAATCTCCTTTAATAATGATTCCTTTGCGTCCCTCATCTATAATCATCTTCAGGGTTTTTTTAGCGTCTTCATCCTCCTCCAGATGTACGATGGCTACGTCTGCTCCTTCGCGTGCAAAATGAACGGCGGCACTTCTTCCGATTCCACTGTCACCACCGGTGATAAGCGCTGTTTTACCTTTCAGTTTTTCACTTCCTTTGTAGTTCTTTCGGATAATTTCCGGCTCTGGACGCATTTTATGTTCATCGCCGGGTTGCTTTTGTTGTTGTTGCGGAAAATCTTTGGTTTCAGCCATTTCAGTAAAGATTTTTGTTATTCGTTTTCGAGTGTAGGAGAAATTTGACTTGCCTTACTCTAAGTTAGCGAATAATTCCCGAGTTGTTACAGACCGATCGCAGAATGATTTTCCATTAAAAAAGCCGCTTCCAAATCCGGAAGCGGCTTAACAAAATAAGACTGGAACTAAAGGATCGGCTATTCTGCCAATACCGTTAATTTATTGTTCAACATTTCTACGGTTCCACCTTTTACTTCGAATTCGAGCTGTGTTCCTTCGTTGGTTTTTACACGAATTACACCGGCTTTCAACGTGGTGATCAGTGGAGCATGATTGTTCAATATACCAAGGCTGCCATCCAGTCCGGGCAATACCACCGAAGTAGCTTCGCCTTTGTAGATGTTCTTCTCTGGTTTGATGATTTCTAACAGCATAGTTGAATGTTATTCGGCAGAAGCCAGCATTTTTTCTCCTTCAGCAATTACTTCATCGATGGATCCCTTCAGGTTAAATGCTGCTTCAGGATATTGATCAACTTCTCCGTCTAGAATCATGTTAAATCCTTTGATGCAGTCTTCAATCGATACCAACACACCTTTTAATCCGGTGAATTGCTCGGCTACGTGGAAAGGCTGGGATAGGAAACGCTGAACCCGACGCGCACGGTGTACAATCAATTTGTCTTCTTCGCTCAATTCATCCATACCAAGAATGGCGATGATATCCTGAAGTTCTTTGTATCGCTGCAGCGTTTCTTTTACGCGTTGCGCGGTGTTGTAGTGCTCGTCACCAACAATTTCAGCAGAAAGAATCCGTGAAGTTGAATCCAGTGGATCCACTGCAGGGTAAATACCGAGCTCTGCAATTTTACGGCTCAATACGGTAGTTGCATCAAGGTGAGCAAAAGTGGTTGCAGGAGCAGGGTCGGTAAGGTCATCCGCAGGTACGTATACCGCCTGAACCGATGTAATCGAACCTCGCTTGGTAGAAGTAATACGCTCTTGCATGGCGCCCATTTCAGAAGCCAGTGTAGGCTGATACCCTACCGCAGATGGCATCCGTCCGAGCAATGCCGATACCTCAGAACCAGCCTGGGTAAACCGGAAGATATTGTCGATAAAGAAAAGGATGTCACGACCACCGCTTTCTTCATCTCCATCTCGGAAATATTCAGCAAGCGTCAATCCAGAAAGGGCAACACGGGCACGTGCTCCAGGAGGTTCATTCATCTGACCGAAAACGAATGCAGCCTGAGATTGCTTCATTTCTTCCATGTCAACCTTAGAGAGATCCCAGCCGCCTTCTTCCATGGATTTTTTAAATGCTTCACCGTAGCGGATAATTCCTGCCTCGATCATCTCGCGCAACAGGTCGTTTCCTTCGCGGGTACGCTCGCCAACACCGGCAAAAACCGAAAGTCCTTCGTATCCTTTTGCAATGTTGTTGATCAACTCCTGAATCAATACGGTTTTACCAACACCGGCTCCTCCAAACAAACCAATTTTACCTCCTTTCGAGTACGGCTCAATCAGGTCGATTACTTTAATTCCGGTGTAAAGAATTTCTTCACTGGTAGAAAGGTCTTCAAATCTTGGGGGATCTCTGTGAATGGAATAACCACCTTTTTTGTCTACAGATCCAATTCCGTCGATGGTTTCACCCACCACATTAAACAGGCGTCCTTTCACCTGATCGCCAACAGGCATGCTGATAGGCTTTCCGGTAGCTACTACATCCATTCCCCGCTGCAATCCGTCGGTAGCATCCATCGAAATACTTCGGATGGTGTCTTCACCAACGTGCTGCTGGCATTCGAGTACAATTATATGACCATGTTGATTGGTCACTTCGAGTGCATCGAGAATGTTAGGAATGTCGGTTGAATTCTTGAAACGGACGTCAACCACCGGGCCGATAATTTGAATGATTTTCCCTGTTACCTGTGACATTTTTTTACGTTTAGATTTAGGCTCTGAAATCGGGCGCAAAATTAACATTAATAGAAACAGTTTCCAACTATGTTGACGTGAGTTTGTTTTTCTAATTTTGAACCGGAATACGATGGGGTCATAAAAATTGCATCGGTTCAGGAATCAGGAGTTAATCCGTGCAAAGTTGAAGGTCTACGAACGCATCGAATCTTTTAAAAAATCGTCTCATGCGGTGGTCACTCCCGGCACTTTTGATGGTGTTCATAAAGGTCATCGTAAAATTTTGTCGCGACTCAAAGAGCTGGCAGAAAAAAGCGGGGGAGAATCGGTTGTTCTGACCTTTCATCCACATCCCCGAATTGTTTTGCAGGGACCGGATACCAATTTGCGTTTACTCACAACGCTCGAAGAAAAAACGGAATTGCTGCGAGAAGCCGGCATCGATCATTTCATTATTCATCCTTTTACGCGCGAATTTTCCAGAACCAACGTTGTGCAATACGTGCGTGATTTGCTGGTGGGAAAAATAGGAATGAAACAATTGGTGATTGGTTACGACCATCATTTTGGCAGAAACCGCGAAGGAAATCTGGAGAACCTCCAGGAACTTGCACCGTTGTATGAATTCAGTATTGAAGAAATTCCCGCTCAGGAAATTGACGATGTGAATGTAAGCTCCACCAAAATTCGCAAGGCACTCGAAAAAGGCGAAGTTGAACTTGCAGCTCAATATCTGGGTTACTCCTATCGGCTGAGTGGTATGGTAACCACAGGTCAGCAACAGGGAAGGGGAATGGGGTTTCCTACGGCCAATATTGTGGTGAAGCATCCACTCAAAATGATTCCTGCTCGCGGAGTTTATGCAGTTCGTGTATTGCTCGGAGCAGAATCGTACGCAGGTATGCTCAACATCGGTATACGACCCACCGTTGATAACGCGTCTGACGAAGAATCCATTGAAGTTCATTTGCTTGGATTCGAGGGCGAATTGTACAATCAAAGTTTAACAGTAGAATTTATCCAGCGTCTTCGCAACGAAATCCGATTCCCGGGAATGGATGATCTGAAAGCCCAACTGGAACAGGATAGAATGATGGTGGAACAAATTTTCAGCAGCTCTTTAAAATGAGGAGTGTGCTGATAATACTGGCTTTAATCTTTCCGATCATTTCTACGGCTCAGTTTTTATCTGATGCTCAATTGGATACTTCCTATGTTTTTAAGTCATTGACTGAAGCGATGGAAAATCCTGAAGAAGTTTATGTCCTCAGGCTAAAAGTAAAAGGCGGAGAAATACCTGAGGGACTTTATAACTTTCCAAACTTACACGTACTGGAAATGAAGCGCGGAAAAATCAGCTCGTTGCCCGATGATTTCGCACGGCTTCAAAATCTCGTAGAACTGGATCTTTCCAACAATCATCTAAACCATATTCCGCCGGTGCTGTTTAAGATGAAGCAGCTGGAGGTACTGCGAATGGGAAAAAATCCGATCGATAAAGTTCCGGAAGATATAGTAGCAATGCAAAACCTGCGAATTCTGGATCTTTGGTCTACCCAGGTGCCAAGACTGCCATTGATTATGGCCGAAATGGAATCGCTTCGGGAAGTGGATTTGCGCATGATCGAAATCAGTCAGGAAGACCAGGATTACCTGATTGAATTCATGCCGGACGTGCAGTTTCATTTTTCAGTGCCCTGTAATTGCCGGTGAAAATAAAAACGAAATACAATGAAAGCGACCGTTGAAATCAGTTTGTATCCGCTGCGCGAGGACTACGTTCCGGAAATCGATGATTTTATCAATCGAATGAAACAACATGTTGACTTTACACTGAAAGTGAATGCCACGAGTACGCAGATTTCAGGGAATTATGATTCGATCATGCAGGCCTTGCAAAGAGAAATTAAAAGCACTTTTCTGAGCGACGGAAAATTTATCTTCGCCATGAAAGTGCTGAAAGGAGATCTGCTGGATTAATGCTGGATGCTTTCTTTTTATGGCTCAAAGACTCCTCGTCACTCCTTGAATGGATAGCCGTGGTTTTTTCATTGCTCTATGTATTTCTGGCAGCCCGGCAGAATATCTGGTGCTGGGTGTTCGGCGCTCTGAGCGCTCTGGTAAGCGTAGTGCTTTTTGTTCATGTTAAGCTTTACGCCGAATCTATTTTGTATGTTTTTTACGTGGTGATTTCGCTATATGGATGGTGGCAGTGGAAATCTTCTCATGGCAGTACGCATCTTCCGGTTGTGGAGTGGAAACCGCTTACGCATGTTCTTTTGATAGCAGGATCTTTAGCAGTCGCCGCCGGAGTCTGGTTCTTCTTTTCGAATTACTCCGACGCGGAAGAACCGTTGCTCGATGCGCTAACGACAGTTTTCAGTTTTATGGCCACTTATCTGGTGACGAAAAAAGTGCTCAGCAACTGGCTGTATTGGGTCGCCATTGATGCGTTGTCCGTGTATTTGTACTTCGATCGCGGCCTGACCATATACGCCGGTTTGATGTTCGTTTATACAGGAATGGCCGTTTACGGATATTTCCAGTGGAAGAAAGAATATGATTTTCAGAAGAAAATGACCCAATCCTCCGGTGGACTTGGATAAGCCGCTAAAAATAGTTGTCACCGGCCCGGAGTGTTCGGGAAAATCCACCCTGTCGAAAGAACTTGCTCTGAAATTAAATGAGCCGTGGGTTCCGGAGTACGCAGTGGAGTATCTGAATCATCACCCCGGCGCATATCAGTCTGCAGATCTCATTGCCATTGCCAAAGGCCAGCTCGAGCGAATTGAAGCCGCTCTTCCAAAAGCCAACAAATTTCTGATCATCGACACCGGAATCGAGGTCATCGACGTTTGGCACCGCGATAAAATTGGTCCGTTGCCCGAAGAGCTTAAAACCCTGTGCAAACAGTGGAAACCCGACTTATATTTGTTGTGCAAACCGGATATTCCCTACGAGCCGCATCCGCAGCGCGAAGACGAACACCGGCGCGACGAGCTTTTTGATATGTACGAAGCGATGTTGAGCGGTGAAGCATGCATCATAATTTCCGGATCGCAATCGCATCGGGTAAAATCCGCGATCAGGGCCATTGAAAGAACTATGAAAATTCAACCCCATCGTTCATGATTAAAGCGGAACATCATCCAGCTGGATTCCCGGAAATAGACCGGATTTATTCGCTTCAGCGGAAACCGGAAAACCTGCAGCGCCTGAAAAATTCCACTGCTCGGGAGCGCATCGCCAAACTCCGGGAAATTGAAAAATACCTGCTCAACGAAATTAATTTAACGGCATGTACCAATGCTCTTTGGAAAGATCTGCACAAGAGCCGCGAAGAGGTGATCGCGACAGAACTGTCTACTGTTTTTTCGACCATACAGCACACCACCGGTAATCTGAAGCGCTGGATGATGGATGAGCCAGTCGGAAAGCCGCTGGCATTGATGGGAACCAATAGCCATGTCCGCTACGAACCCAAAGGGCAGGTGTTGATTATTTCTCCGTGGAATTTCCCGATTCAGCTATTGCTCAATCCAGTCATCCACGCCGTTGCCGCGGGCAATGCAGTGCTCGTAAAACCATCGGAAATGGCACCCGCAGCATCTGCCTTTCTGGCCGGAATGTTTGCGGACCTTTTCCCGCAAAACGAAATCGCTGTTGTAGAAGGTGGAGTAGAAGTCGCAACCGCTCTGCTTCAGAAAAAGTTCGATCATGTCTTTTTCACCGGAAGTCCGCGCGTGGGGAAAATTGTTA
>CALDPJ010000344.1 GCA_937911795.1 uncultured Flavobacteriales bacterium
CTGATTCCGAAAGATTATCATATGTACGGAATCGGACAGGGAAGCAATTACTATAAAACTTCTATTCTCCAATTCGACTTGCTGTATGCCCGTTCAGAATGTTATCTGGAAGGAAAGTATAAAGATCAGGTGGTATAATCCGGGATGTTTGGGTTATCCGTTAGTGGTCAGAACATTCACCTCCACAAATTTACTGCTCGGTGTGTTGCTTCCTTTTGCTTTACTCTTTAGGGGAACCACAGCATTGGCCTCGGGAAAATAAGTAGCCAGACATTTTCGCGGAATAGAGAAGGGCAGGGCGTGAAATTGATTTACGCGGCGATGCTCACCCTGAAAAACGCTCTCCAGATCAACGATATCTCCTTTAGTGATACCCCGGTCCTTCATGTCTTCGGGGTTCATCAGCACCACGCGACGCTCATTGCGAATTCCGCGGTAGCGATCATCCAAACCGTAAATGGTGGTGTTGTACTGGTCGTGTGTGCGGATGGTCATCATAATGAAATCCGCTTCTTTGGGATTCACTTCGGGCAGTTCATTCACCGAGAAATGCGCTTTTCCGTCCGGAGTCGTGAATTTTCGGTCGCGGCTTCCGTTGGGCAGATAAAAGCCATGCGGCTCCCGCACGCGCATGTTAAAATTTTCGAAGCCCGGAATGGTCTCCGCAATCCGATCGCGAATCAGGTCGTAGTTATTGGTGAAATCTTCCCACGGGGTGGCATCTTCCGGTCCGAAAAGTTTTCTGGCGATACTGCAAACAATGGCTACTTCACTTTTAAGTGTTTTGCCGGGCGGTTGCTGACTTCCTTTTGAAGTATGGACTACACCCATTGAGTTTTCTACTGTCTGAAACTGAACTATTCCGTTTTGTTCATCGCGGTCGGTTCGGCCCAGGCAGGGGAGGATGATGGCTTCTTTTCCCGTAACGGCGTGCGCCCGGTTCAGTTTGGTGCTGATCTGCACCGTTAGGTCCACGTTCTGCATGGCGCGTCCGGTGGCTTCGCTGTCGGGTGTGGCCGAAATGAAATTTCCGCCCATGGCCATAAAAAACCGGACTTTATCTTCCTGCATTGCTTCAATAGCCTCTACTGTATCGTAGCCGTGTTTTCTGGGTGAAGTGATTCCAAAAGTTTTATCGAGGCGCTGCAAAAAAGCTTCCGGTGGTTTTTCGTAAATGCCCATCGTGCGGTCACCCTGCACGTTGCTGTGGCCGCGCACCGGACAGGTTCCGGCGCCGGGTTTTCCGATGGCGCCTTTCATGAGCAACAGATTTACAATCTCGCGCACGTTCTCTACACCATTTTTGTGCTGCGTGAGTCCCATGGCCCAGCAAATAATTATCTTTCTGTTTTTGGCGAGAAGATCCACCACTGTGTTGATGTCACTCTCTTTCAGTCCACAATCTTTCAGTGCCTGCTCACGATCCGTTTTCAGCAGATCGCTTTTAAACTCCTCATAGCCCGTGGTAAGCGATTCTATAAATTCACGATCGAGCACTTTGCCGGGATTTTGCTGCTCTGCTTCCAGCAATCCGAGCATCAGGAGTTTCAGTAATGCCACATCTCCATTGATTCTGACCGGAAGAAAATGATCGGCGATTTTTGTTCCGCCGCGTAAAATATCCAGTGGACTTTGTGGATTTACAAAACGCTCCATTCCAACTTCAGGAAGGGGATTGATGTGAACAATTTTTCCTCCGTTGGCTTTGCATTTTTGAAGTGCACTCAGCATCCTCGGGTGATTGGTGCCAGGGTTTTGCCCCATGACCAGGATCAATTCGGCTTCATAAATATCCTCCAGCGTAACAGATCCTTTTCCGATTCCTACTGTTTCACCCAGACCAACTCCACTGCTTTCGTGGCACATGTTGCTGCAATCGGGCAGGTTGTTGGTGCCGTATTTCCGAACCATAAACTGATAGAGAAAAGCGGTTTCATTTCCGGTTCTTCCGGAGGTATAAAACGCGGCTTCGTCGGGTGAAATGGATTTTAGTTTGGAAGTAATTTTTTCAAATGCATCTTCCCAGGAGATAGGGCGGTAGTGCGATTCTCCGGGAGCAAGATAAAACGGTTCGGTAATCCTTCCGGATTTTCCTATTTCATAATCGCTCCACGAGCTGATTTCCTCGACGCTGTGACGCTTAAAAAAGTCGGCATCCACGCGCTTTTTGGTGGCCTCTTCGGCTACGGCTTTTGCACCGTTTTCGCAGTATTCACCAAGTCTCGAACGATGTGCAGGATCCGGCCACGCACAACCCGGACAGTCAATTCCGTCCACCTGATTGATTTTTGACATGAGCTTTAAACCTTCGAGCATTCCGATTTCTTCACTGATGTGTTGCAATGCTGTGGTGATGCCACCAATACCCGCCGCAGATTTGGGCGAATCGGAAATTTTGATTCCGGTGAGTTTTTCCGGAGGGAGAATATGGACGTTGCGTTTGTCAGCCATGGAGTGCAATTTTAGGTCACTAGAATAGCAGCGAAGTTACGGATTTTAGAGGGTTTTTCGGGTTATAGCCAACATGCCTGGCGGCAGATCTTTGTTTCTCGCAAAGGCGCGGAGGCGCAAAGTTTAATAGTTGGTGCGAGCGTCCGTCTGTGCCCTTGAACTTCGTGTCTTCGGGTCTTCGTGGCAGGTATTTTTTATCAAATTGATTTACTTCCCTCAGTGTCACTCAAAGAGGATTTTGAGGGAATTGCCTTGCCAAATGCACTTACATTTTATATTTTTGAACCATAAATACACCACGTTATGTCAACTTTTACCAGTTCGCTTCCAGATGATTTGCTGCGGCTGCTGGCCGATCATGCCAATAAGCTGTCTGTTCCCAAAAACGCTTTAATAGAAAAGGCCTTACGCATTTACCTCGATCAACTTACGCGGGCAGAGTATATCCAGTCATACAAACGTGCGGCGCAGGATGAGAATATTTTGCGAATAGCTGAAGAAGGGATGCAGGACTATTTTCGACAGCTCGAAGAAACAGATAGATCAGAATGAAACAAGGCGAAATCTGGTACGCTTCTCTGAATCCAATTAAGGGAAGTGAACAGGCGGGTTATCGTCCGGTCGTGATTTTAAGTGGGAATTTGATGAACACGTATCTTAAGGTCGTGATTGTTTGTCCTTTGACAACCAGCATAAAGAACTATAAAGGAAATGTTGTTGTCAAACCGAATAAGGTAAATGGTTTGAAAAAGCAGTCTGAGATCCTGGTTTTCCATATTCGTAGTGTTTCAAAAGATCGGCTGATCGAGCGCATCGGAATCGTGACTTCATCAGAGCTCGAAGAAATGAAGAAGGGGTTGGGGGAGATGTTAAAATATTAATCAACATTATAGAGTTGATATTTCTTGCTCAAATAGCTGAAAAATAATTTGGTATGAATGATTTAAACAAAACCATTTTTTTCAAGACAATTTTTAACTTAAGAAAACCTATTCTTCTTAAAAGTATTCAGAAATTTCAGATTGGCGAAGAGTACAATGAAGAAGATGGTATTTCGATAAAGAGAAATTCTGAAATCCAATCTATTTATAAGAGGTTTAATTCTCTTTCTGACCATGTGGATGAATTAAAACGTGTAATTAGATTCATGCAGGTGAATAGATCAAAAATTAGTCTTCTATATAACGATGACTTATTTGAAGAAGAATACTACAGATACCATTATGAAAATTGGGTTATTCGGTTAGTGACAATACCAGATATATGTGGGAAAATCGGAAATTTAGTGCTCAATCTAGGAATTCCTGAAAAGTATTGTAATGGCTACAAGTTCCAAGATCACGACAAAGTTGTAAGTACGGATTCTAGCAATAGTATTCGTCAACTATACAAGTGTATTGGTAGCCTTATGACGGATCGTCACTCAAAAATACATCGTGGTGAGCTTCCCAATAATCCCACGGAAAGAATCTTGTTTTTTAATGATACTAATGGCGCTGGTGTAGAAATTTCAGAAACACTTCACCAATTCACAGACAACCAGTTGATCGAATTGAATCAAATTATTGAAGAAAGAACGCAGAAAGTAATAGCGATAGTTGTTTCTTTTTTAGATAGCATTACTCCTTATCTTCATTCAAGATTTGAGAATGATCAAGACTCATCATCTGTAAGTTTGGATTAGCGGTTTTCACGCATACCGCGTCACCCGTCCATCTCTGCAAAAGGCGAAAAGTTCTACACCGAGTTCTTTTGCGAAATCTACGGCCAGACTTGAAGGCGCCGAAACCGCAGCCAGTTGTGGAATTCCGGCCATAAAGCATTTCGATACAATCTCGTAACTCAACCTTCCGCTGACCAGCAAAATAGCAGCATCAGAAAGGTTTCCGTCCCGCAGAACTGCACCAATGGATTTATCTACGGCATTGTGTCGACCGATGTCTTCGCGCAATACCATCAACCCGCCACTCCGGTTGAAAATTGCTGCTCCATGACATCCGCCGGTTTGATTGAACAGCTTTTGTTCTTTGCGCATTTGTTCAAACAATGGCTGAATTTCCTCTGGTGAAAAAATAGCCGATGTTTCCAATACTCCGGATCTACCTGTGAATTCGGTGCGACCACAGATTCCGCAGGAAGCCACTGACAACAACTGACGCGAATTCATATAACCGTCGCCCAGTATTTCAGGATCAAGAGTGAGTTCCACGCGATCGATCAGTTCCTGATCACCGGAAATCAATGAAAATTCGGGTTCAGGAGACTTTTTCCGGTAGATGTCTTCGCTGTACAACAAGCCGCGCACCAGGTCGATCTCGTCACCGGGTGTTTGCATCGTAATGCTCAGCGCTTCTCCGTTGATGACAATCTGAAGTGGATGCTCGATGACCAGTTCGTCGCGCACATTTTTTACCTGCCCGTCAGACTGGTGCAATCGACCTTCGTACCTGGTCGCCTGGTTCACGACAAACCGGTAATGCGGCCTTCGTTGTCGATGTCCATTCCTTCACTGGCCGGAATGGTCGGAAGTCCTGGCATGCGCATCATATTTCCAAGAATGGGAATGACAAAACCAGCACCGGCTGCAAATTCAAACTCGCGAACGGTGACGGTAAACCCTGTGGGACGTCCGTACAGCGATTCATTGTCAGACAGAGATTTCTGCGTTTTGGCCATACATACCGGTAAATGGTTGAGCCCGAGTTTGTCGATTCTCCGCAATCCGATCTGAGCTTCTTTGCTGTATTCAACCCCATCTGCACCGTATATTTCACGGGCTATGGTCTCAATCTTTTCTTTCACCGGAAGATTCCAATCGTAGAGTGGGGTGAAATTACTTTTACCCGATTCAGCAGCATCGACTACGGCCTGTGCGAGGTGTTTGGTTCCTTCACCACCTTTGGCCCAACCTTCGGATTTCACAGCTTTCACACCTATTTCGGCACATTTTTCAATCACCAGATTTACTTCTTCCTCGCTATCGCTGTGGAAACTGTTGATGGCTACGACCGGAACGAGATTGAATTTGCGGACATTTTCAATATGCTTGGCCAGATTGGCAAAACCTTTTTCCACTCGTTCTACGCTGGCAGTATTGTATTCTTCAGACGGAGCTCCACCGTGATGACGCAGTGCGCGAATCGTTGCCACAACAGCAACGGCTTTTGGTTTCAAACCGGCGGCAGCACACTTGATGTCCAGGAATTTTTCGGCACCCAGATCTGCTCCGAAACCGGCTTCGGTTACGACATATTCCGAAAGGCTCAGACCCATTTTGGTAGCGATCGTAGTATTCGTTCCCTGCGCGATGTTCGCAAAGGGTCCGCCGTGAATGATGGCGGGATTTCCTTCGAGCGTTTGCACCAGGTTTGGCTTAATGGCATCTTTCAGAATCATAGCCATGGCACCTTCGGCCTTCAAATCACGGGCGTAAACCGGTTCGCGGTCATAGGTGAATCCCACGAGAATGTTGCCCAGTTTTTCTTTGAGGTCATCGATGTTCTTAGCCATGCAGAGGATAGCCATGACTTCACTCGCCGGAGTGATATTAAAACCATCTTCTCGTGGAATGCTGTTTCCGGTGCCACCCAAACCAATCACTATTTTTCGCAGGGAGCGGTCGTTCATATCCATGACGCGTTTCCAGAGAACCGATCGCGGATCAATGTTCAGACTGCGGGTTTTTGATTGGATGTTGTTGTCGATCAGCGCCGATAGCAGGTTGTTCGATTTTTCAATTGCGGCAAAATCACCGGTGAAATGCAGGTTGATATCTTCCATCGGAACCACCTGCGAATAACCACCACCGGCAGCACCACCTTTAATTCCGAAAACCGGACCGAGCGATGGTTCGCGTAGTACCACAGTCGCTTTTTTACCGATTTTATTCAGTCCTTCGGTGAGGCCGATCGAAACGGTGGTTTTTCCTTCCCCGGCAGGAGTAGGAGTAAGAGCCGTAACAAGAATCAAATTATTTTGCTGCACTTTTTCATCATCGATCAGGCTCAGCGGAAGCTTGGCTTTGTAGTGACCGTACATTTCGATGCCACGCTCGTCGATACCGAGTTTGGCGGCTATTTCTGAAATGTGTTCAAGTTTGGCGCTTTGTGCGATTTCGAGATCTGAAGGTACCTTGCTCATATTTTAAATAATTTCTTTTGAATTCCCGCCAAAGATAGCCAAAGTACGATGAGCGCCAAGAGAAGATAACCAGAATCCCATTCTGCTGAAGTCTCACCAAATGCGCCCGCCGTCGGGGATGAACCGGATTTCAGGTGTGATTGATCAGTTAACTTTTGTGAGCAAATGCACGGCTGTTTTCAACATTAAAAAACCCATACATTTGGACCGTAAATAATGATTCATGTCTGACATAGAAGAGCGGCAGTTAAACTTCCATCGCGGTGAGCTGTCCGATAAAGAGCTTCGGGAACTCTATCGCAAAATCCTGCTTCCCCGGCTAATTGAAGATAAAATGTTGATCCTGCTCCGGCAGGGGAAAATCTCGAAATGGTTTTCCGGAATGGGACAGGAAGCGATTTCTGTCGGCGCTGCTTCTGCAATGAAGGATGATGAATTCATTCTTCCGATGCACCGAAATCTGGGGATGTTCACCACGAGAAATGTTCCGATGGATCGATTGTTCGCGCAGTTTCAGGGAAAAGCAGAAGGTTTTACCAAGGGCCGCGACCGCTCTTTTCACTTCGGAAGCAAAGAACATAAAATGGTGGGAATGATTTCTCATCTCGGGCCGCAATTGGGCGTGGCAGACGGAATTGCCCTGGCCGATAAACTTCAGGGTGAGGGAAAAGCCACACTCGTTGTCACCGGTGATGGCGGAGCCAGTGAAGGAGATTTTCACGAGGCGCTCAATACCGCAGCAGTTTGGCAGCTTCCGGTGATTTTCCTGATCGAAAACAACGGTTGGGGATTGTCAACTCCGTCCCAAGAACAATTCCGCTGCAAACAGTTTATCGATAAAGGAATCGGTTATGGAATTGAGACGCTTCAACTGGCGGGTAATAACCTGCTCGAAGTGTATCGGGAGATGGATCGTTTGGCAGATGATATCCGCAAAAACCCGAGGCCGTTTATTGTCGAGTGCATTACTTTCAGAATGCGCGGGCACGAGGAGGCATCCGGTACAAAATATTACCCCGAAGGCATTCAGGATGAGTGGGCGGTAAAGGATCCGGTGAATAATTATGAAAAATTCCTGATCGACAGTAAAGTAATATCAGCGGCCGACGCCGAAACTATCCGGAAAGAAATTAAGAAGGAAATTGAATCTGCACTGGATCAATCCTACAATTACGCAGAGATTGTTCCGCAAATAGAAAAAGAACAAAATGATGTGTTTGCTCCGTTTGATTTTCAGGAGGTAAAACCTTCCGGAGCAAGCAGTGAAAAAAGATTGATAGATGCCGTTTCCGACGGAATGCGTCAAAGTATGGAGCGCCATTCAAACCTTGTCTTAATGGGGCAGGATATCGGAAAATACGGTGGTGTTTTTAAAGTCACCGAAGGATTTACGGATCAATTCGGAGTGGATCGCGTACGAAATACGCCACTGTGCGAATCGGCAATTCTCGGGGCCGGAATCGGCCTTTCGATTAAGGGAATGAAGGCGATGGTGGAAATGCAGTTCGCCGATTTTGTGAGCGAAGGCATGACGCAGATCTGCAACAACATGGCCAAATTGCATTATCGCTGGGGCCAAAATGCCGATGTGGTCGTGCGCATGCCGACTGGTGCGGGAGTAGCTGCCGGACCATTCCATTCACAAAGCAACGAAGGCTGGTTTTTCCAGATTCCCGGATTGAAAATCGCTTATCCGGCTTTTCCGTATGATGCGAAAGGATTATTGGCGACCGCTTTTGAGGATCCAAACCCTGTTTTGTTTTTCGAGCACAAGGCGCTTTATCGAAGCATCAAACAGGACATTCCCGACGATTATTACAATATTCCATTTGGTAAAGCGGCAACCATTAGCTCTGGTGATGATGTTTCGATCATCACTTACGGAATGGGCGTGCACTGGGCCATGAAATGGATAGAAGAACATCCGGATGTCTCCGTGGATTTGGTAGATCTGCGCACATTGGCCCCACTGGACACCGAAGCCATTTTTGAATCCGCCAAAAAAACCGGAAGGGTACTTGTGCTGCACGAAGACAATCTCACTGGTGGAATAGGAGGTGAGTTGACCGCATTGATCCAGGAAAACTGTTTTGAATCGCTCGATGCACCGGTGATGCGTTGCGCCAGCATGGATACGCCGATTCCATTGGCCCCGAAACTGGAACAGCAGTATTTGGCTTCGCGAAACCTGGATGAAGTGCTGCAGAGGTTGTTGGATTACTGATTTGGCGCAAGTGTGCCAGAGTCAGTTTCGTATCGCTTATTTCCGTAACTTTAATACAATCCTGCTGCCGGATGTTGATCAACCGGCAATTTCAGGGAGTTAACGCAATTTTAACCTTTAATTTTAAAGCTATGAGCACGCAACCAGGAGGCAACGGAGACAAGCAAAAAAGAGACGACGAGAAAGAAGAGAAAGAAGAAAAGAAACACCGCGACGAAAGAATCGATGAAGGGATCGATGAGTCTTTTCCGGCCAGTGATCCTCCTTCAACATCTCAGCCCGGAAGCGATCGTTAAGCGATTGTTTTACTGATCTTTCAGCTGCTCAATCCGTTTTCCGGAGAACAATTCATACCCGCGATAAGAACAGTCAATCTGGCCGTTTTTAACCGGGTATTTTTTCATGGGTTTGAGTCCGATTTGTTTCAGGGCCGCCATATTCCCGCTGATGATCCAAGCTTTCCACCCGGCGTAGGAGTGTTTCAGACGCGTGCCAATTTCGGCGTACAATTGTTCGGTGTTGCCTTCCAAACGATCGCCATACGGAGGATTGAGAAACAGAAACCCTTCTTCTGCCGGTGGCGGAAAGGTCATGAAATCACCGGTACGGAATTCTATACAGTCCCGAACCCCGGCCCGAACCGCGTGTTCTTTCGCCATCGATACGAATCCAAGATCGCGGTCAATTCCTACAATCGGAGCCGTTGGTTCGATCACGAGTGCTTCCAGTTTCTTTCGTTCAGCGTCGTATAAATCCTTGTCGAAATTCTTCCAGCTCATAAAGCCGTATTTGTCCTGCAGCAATCCCGGAGCGCGGTTGGTCATTTTCAACGCGGCTTCAATGGCCAATGTTCCGGAGCCGGTCATTCCATCCAGCAGCGTCGAGTTTCCATCCCAACCTGAAAGATCGATCAAGGCTGCTGCCAGCACTTCGTTCAGCGGAGCAGGATGGGCCTGCATGCGGTAACCGCGTTTGTGCAGCGATTCTCCCGAACTGTCCAGACTGATGTGCACTTTCTTGTCCTGAATGTGCAGGTTGAGCCGGTAAGTCGGATTTTCAGTATCGATCGATAGCCGTTCGAGGCCCTTGTTCACAAAATGATCGGAAATAGCGTCTTTGCATCGGTAGAGCATGAAACGGCTGTTGCGGAAAATCGGCGAATTCACGACTGCGTCAATCGCAAATGTCTCACCGGGAGCCATAAGTTCGCTCCATTCAAACCGACGGATTTTCTTGTAAAATTCATCCGGATGTTTGGCGTGAAATTTCAACACCGGAACCAGAAAACGCAACGCCAGCCGGCTCTTCATATTCATGCGGTACAATGTCGCCATATCGCCGATTACATTGACCGACCGAACGCCTGTGTCGTCCACAAACAAGCCTTCGTTCATCAATTCGCGCTTCAATAATGGCTCTAAGCCAGATAGTGTAGTAGCTACAATATCAAATGTTTTGTTCAGCAATTTAACCTCCTGATTTTTTAGCTTTATATCCTTCTTTCAAAAGGATTTCCATGACTTTATCGCGAAAATCCCCCTGAATAATTATCTCTCCGTCCTTGGTACTTCCGCCCACACCGCATTTCGATTTGAGCGTCGTACCA
>CALDPJ010000345.1 GCA_937911795.1 uncultured Flavobacteriales bacterium
TCGGCTTCGGGGTCGAGTTGCATACCGACGGCGCGCGAGCCAGCCTCGAGGGCGGACAGAAGCTGCACGGCGCGCGCATCGCCGTGCCGGGTGACATCTCCTCCGCGGCGTTCCTGCTGGTCGCTGGCTGCCTGGCTGGCGCCGATGGCTTCGTGGTCGAGAACGTGGGCATCAATCCCACACGCACCGGCATCCTCGACATCCTGAAGCTGATGGGCGCTGATCTCACCGTGCATCCGCGCGCGACGCAGGGCGGCGAGCCGGTGGCCGACATCGAGCTGCGCCGGCAGATCCTGCACAGCAACTTTTGCCTGATTTGGTTTCGGCTTTTGCCTGCCCCATTTCACAAGTCATTTTGCATTCAGTCAAGAGTTTCTCCGCTTTTTCAGCAGGAATAACCTCTAAAAGCGCAGCATAGAAAGCCTCATGTTGCTTGGCCACCGCAACTTTTCGTGAAGGTGCGGTTTCATCAATATTTGCCATAGCCTCGGGTCCACAATATTTTTGTTGTAATTCCCACACTTTATTGGCTTCAGCCTCAGTAATGTCAAGAGATTTTTGAATTTCCGCTTTTCCCATTGTTTTGGTTACTGTTTCGGCGGATGTTACAGAAGCAGAAGGAGCAGATTTCATGGAACTGCCTTGAGCCATTACTGTAGTGCCGGCGAGGAAAAGAAATGCTAAAAGGATGTTTTTCATAATTTGATGGTTTATTTATTGCTCACAAAGATGATAAAAAAAACTATGCGGTATACAAAATATTATTCAGTTTGTTGCATTCTGGTACGCGTTTGTTCAGGTTTCTGATCAAGGGTACGAACCGGTTTTCTTTTTCTATCCTGTTTCAACAGTAAATGTACTTTAGAAGCAGGTAAAACTTCCAGTAACCGGTTATAATAAGTTTCGTCCAGGTTTATCCGTTCACGACGCGTTTCAAAACCTGCGCGGTGTGTTTTTTCGTATTCTTGATTTGTCATCTTTTCACCGCCTGCTTTTGAGCGTTTCATACTTTCCCGGTTTTTCTCCATAAGTTTTTTGCCGGCTGATCTATACTCCGTGTATATTGACCAGACTTTTTCCGCTTCTCCTGCGGTAATGTTCAGTCCTTTTGCAACTTCTTCCGCGTTTTGAAACTTCTGAGATTGTTCAGATCCCATTGTCCGGGTCTGTTTTGTTTCCTTCAAACTCATATTATCGCGGTCGGTTTGAGCATTGGCAAGTGTGGCTGCGCCAAAAAACAGCATTAAAAATAATGTTTTCATAATGTTTTGTTTTTTTGATTTCGGGTAGTTGGATGCGCAAAACCTCATGTGGTTTAATTCGGACGGGAGAGATCAACCATTTTTTATGGAAATTAACATTAGTTGTTTATCTTGTCTATCGAAATTTAATCCTAGAGATGATGAAAACTTCAGTGTTTTTTATTAAGATTCTTAATTCCAAATTTTTTCTGTTCGCTCTGTTAAGTCTAATTTTATTCTCATGTAAATCGGGAGAAACCATTGCCGACAAAGGAATTATTCAAAAACGAAAATATCAAAAGGGATATCATGTAAATGTAAAAAGCCCGTTTGATGTTAAGAATAGTTCGGTGCAAAATGAAAAGATTTCTGACGATGCATTCACTGCTTCAATAAAAGCAAGTTTGGCCACAAACACTGTTGAACCGATTCTGGCAAAGCCAATTGCCCAAGAATCTAAAATCAAAACAGATAACATCCTTTTTGAAGGCACTAAAAAAACCACTTCGGATAATTTCGTTGCGGACAATATACCGGAAGCTACGGCTTCTCTCGGAAATGTTGATGCATTGAATTCTGAAAAGAGCGCTTATACCACTAAAAAACCGAGTCAGAATCAACCCCAGGATTATTATTCGGCCAGAAAGTTAAGTACGGTTGCGCTATTGAGTTTTATTTTCGGAGTGCTTTCCTTTTTTATTCTGGGTATTCCGTTTGGGATTGCAGCCGTGGTTTTAGGAATTATTGGTATAGTACAGGTAGAAAAGAACAGGGATATTTACAAAGGTCAAGGGTTTGCAATTGCAGGACTTATTCTGGGTTTAATTGCTGTGGTGATAGTTCTGGCGTATCTGGCAACATTGGCGTAGGAGCTTATTTGTCAGCATCTATGCCCAATCTTTCAAATATGTAGTAACTCATCACAAGTCTTTGTACTTTTGCGCCCAAATTCAGATAGATGGCTTTAAAGTGTGGTATTGTTGGTTTGCCGAATGTTGGAAAATCAACTCTGTTTAATTGTCTTTCAAATGCAAAGGCACAATCGGCAAATTTTCCTTTTTGTACTATCGAACCAAACGTAGGTACGATTACAGTTCCTGATGAGCGCCTCAATAAATTGAGCGAATTGGTTAAACCGGAACGTGTGCTTCCAACGACTATTGAAATTGTAGATATTGCAGGGCTAGTAAAGGGTGCCAGCAAGGGCGA
>CALDPJ010000346.1 GCA_937911795.1 uncultured Flavobacteriales bacterium
AGCGGATTAGACAAAACACCCGATATCGCGTTGAAAAGCCCGGGCAACCGTACAATTTTCAGCTGTAATCAGTAGAAAAAAAGCATTCAGGAATTATTTTGGATCTTCGTCGATACCCTTCCAATCAGCCCGGATATTTGAGATCTGTTAAAAACCGGTGGATTTATTGTTTTATTACCCGAACTATCTGAATGGCCGTACGAGTTTCAATCTGCAACAGGTATATCCCTGTTGGAACTCCCTGAAGATCGATTTCAATGGACGTTAAATCGACATCATTTCGCAATGATGTATTCATTTGCTGCCCCCATACATTATACAGTGTCAGATTTCTGATATCAGCCGAATGTGAAGTTACTTTAATATGATCCTTTGTCGGGTTAGGAAATACGGTAAATCCGTTGGATGACTTCACGGACTCTTCAAGCGAAGTAATAACCGGGCAGTGCGAAGAGTCCGGGCTGAGTTCAAGATAGTTTCCCGGCGTCAAATCCTGCCCTTCGAGTCCCGGATAATCCGGATCATATCGGTAGGCACGGAAAACTGTATTGGCAGCAGTCGGAGGATCGCCTTGAGTGAGATGGGACTTTCCATTCAGAAATTCAACAATCGCAAGAAGGATTTTATTTTCCTTAAAACCCCGCAGATTTTTTTAGTAACTTAAATCTGGATTACGCTGATATGAGAAAGATAATGTGGAGATCCTGAAAATAAACAGAACATTCGTACACCTTTAAGCGTAATTTTGCGTACAAATGTCTCAGCGACTTAAGCAACCACTATGAAAAGAATATTACCGGTTCTATTGATCCTTTTGACCAATGTTACCCTCCAGGCCCAGTTCACCGACATCACCGAACAACTGGAACAGTTTAATATCAACCTTACCAGTCCGACCAACGGCTACGGCAGCGGAATAATTTTTTATGATTTCAACAACGATGGCTGGGACGATATCGGGCTATCGGGAGGTACCGACGATCCGGTTTTTCTGATCAACAACCAGGGCACCCTGGAGCTCGCTCCTTTCACGATCCCGAATTTCGGCGATGCACGCATGCACTCGATGATGTGGGTAGATTACGACAACGACGGAGATTCAGATCTTTTTGTTTCGCGCCAGAACGGCCCCATGCAGCTTTGGCAGAACGATGGCAACTTTAATTTTACCGATGTTGCCGGAGAAGCCGGAATCGAGCAGGAATCCTATATCTATTCAAATGCCGCCTGGGCCGATTACAATCACGACGGCTGCCTCGACTTTTACGTCACCAAAAACTACTCATTCTTCGATTACATCGATACCTTATATACCAGTAAACTGTACATGAGCAATTGCGACGGTACTTTTACCGATGTTACAGAAGAAGCAGGTGTATTGCAAATACCGCGCACCGAACTGCAACCGGCCTTTGTAGATGTCAACAACGACGGATGGGAAGATATTTTTATCGCCGTGGATCGGCTGCCGTTTCAGAACGAATTGTTTTTAAACAACCAGGACGGCACCTTTACAAAGATCAGCGAATCGGCTGGCATCGACGATCACCTGGATGCCATGGGTGTTTCTGCCGCAGATTTCGACCGCAACGGCTATCTGGATATCTATGTCGGAAACAACCCGATCAATCCCGGCAATGTTTTTTACCAAAACAATGGCGATCTCACCTTTACGAACATCGCTCCCGCAATGAATCTCGATCTGGGTGTCGAATCCACGCTCTCTACCTGGGGAGCCACATGGATCGATTACGACAACGATACCTGGGAAGACCTGTTTCTTGCTACGATGATATTTACCGGGCAGCCACACCCGGGCAGCCGGTTGTACACCAACAATGCAGGCCAAAGCTTTACGAACATTTCCGATGATGCCAATATCAATACGCCCATTCCAACCGAAACATTCACTGTTTCAATCGGCGACCTGAACAATGACGGTTACTACGACTATGTAACGTCGAACCGGCACCCCTACACGCCCCGCCTGAAACTGAACAACGGCGGAGACAACAACTTTTTATCGGTAGAGCTCGAAGGAACCATCGCCAACCGCGACGGAATCGGAACGTGGATTCGTTGCTACGTAGGTGGTCAGGAACTCGTGCGCTATACGATGTGCGGTGAAAACCTCGCGGCACAGGTGTCATCGAAAAAAATATTCGGACTTGCCCAGTATACGCAGATAGATTCGCTCGTACTCGACTGGAACAGCGGAACGCACGAAGTATACGTAAACCCCGACATCAACCAGTTTATGTATCTGATTGAAGGCGCCAGTTTTCTCGTGCCAATTACCTTGAGCTACGATGGAGATCTGGAAATCTGTTCGTACGAAACGCTCGAACTCGATGCCGGAACACCAGACGGAGTATTGTGGAATACGGGCGCTCAGGGTCAATATTTGGAAGTTGAAGATGCCGGTGAATATTTTGCAACGGTGACCAATGAATTTGGATTGAGCATCAATACCGATACCGTTGAAGTAGTGGTTTCACCGGAAGCAGACGTAATTACTTCAGTAGATCAAATCAGCTGCACGAACGCCGAAGATGGCGCGGTAAGCGTTTCCTTGTCCAACGGCCCGGTTGTAGACATTGAGTGGAACACAGGCGCCGATGGAACCGAACTTTCGAATCTGGATGCTGGCCTTTATTCTTTTACCGGCACAGACATATACGGCTGTACGTTCTCGGGTGAGGTAACCATTATTGAACCTGCTCCGCTTTTTGCACAGGGTCTTACAACCGACGCGCTTTGTTATGGGACGGCTACCGGATCGGTGGATTTCCAGACCCTGGGGGGCACGCCACCATTTTCTGCCGACTGGATGGGCGAAGATCCGGAAGCACTGGAAGCCGGAACGTATTCCGGAATGATCACCGATAGCCATGGATGTACTGCAAATTTTAACTACACCATTGGTCAACCCGATTCATTGTCGATCGTTGTGGATGTTGACCACGCTTCAGAATCAGGTGCAAGCGACGGTTCGGCCGAAGTGAGCATCAACGGCGGAACACCCGACTATACCATTTCGTGGAGCACCGGTGATGAAGATGTGTTGGAAATAGGCAATCTTTCTCCGGGAGAATATTTTGTGGTGATTACAGACGCGAATGGCTGTTCTGAAACGATCAACTTTGTGGTTTCTGTGGGGACTTCTGTTCACGAATCGGAAGAATCACCACTGCAACTCTATCCGAATCCGGCCACTCATACCGTTCAGATCAGCGGCTGCGCACAGAGCATGATCGATCTTGAGGTAATAGACGCTACCGGCCGGTTGGTGAAAAGTAAGGCTAACCATTCTTGTCAGGCAGTCTTTTCTGTATCGGATCTGGCATCGGGGGCCTACCTGCTGCGCATTACCGATGGAGATCAAATACACAGTATGAGACTTGTGGTGGATAACAGGTAATTGTTGGGAAGCCGGTTTTTAACTATTTTCAGAAAAACTGTCAAAAGTTCTGGATCGGCAGCTGTCGTTACCTGCCTGTTGGCAACCACTCACCGATGGTTGTGACCTTTGCTGAAACGCAGGCTTCAGGATTTGAATCCGCGGTTTGAGCCACCTAACTTTAGGTAAACATCAAACCTATCTTTATGGACTCAATCTCTACTACGTCAGGCAGTCGCGCCGATATTTTTTCCTTTGACACACCCCTGTGGGACCGGTTTTACAACAAGTGTAAAAGCGATCTGAAAGATTCGCGATACTACCGCACTGTACGCAAACGCAGCAAGCTGATATAATTTATCACTTCTCCACCGGCTCGCCGAACAGATCATAATGTTCGGCGCTGGTAATGCGGACATCGCAGAAATCACCGAGACGGATAAAATTACCTTCTTGTGGGACGAGTACTTCGTTGTCTACTTCCGGTGAATCGAATTCGGTGCGGCCGATGAAAAAACCGTTCTCTGCCCGGTCGAACAGCACGCGGTACACGTTGCCGACTTTGGCTTCGTTCAATTCCAGTGAAATTTCGGATTGAATGGCGAGAATTTCCTCGGCACGGGCTTTTTTAATTTCTTCCGGCACGTCGTCTTCGAGTTGATGTGCGTG
>CALDPJ010000347.1 GCA_937911795.1 uncultured Flavobacteriales bacterium
AACGTCCCGACCCAGACGGCGAGTGGCGTGATGAGCAAGGAGAAAGATGGCCGGGTCGAGCGGGACGTCGTGCGCAACGTCGAGCTGGACGGCCTCAGCCATCGTCTGGCGGAGCTCTTCCTTGAACTCAGCGGTCCAGATCTCGCGGTTCTCCGAGATGAAGCCGCCCAGTTCGGCGGCCACCAGGTCGATATCGCGGAACGCTTCGCCGACCTGGATTCTGTCGCGCATGGAATGTATTGGTGCAATTGGGTGCAACCGATGACAGCTTCATCATTGAAGATTCCGATAAAATGACTTATCGCCAGTTCATCAATTCGTTTCTGGCCTATAATCCGAGAGATTCTGTAGAACTCAAATTGCGGGCATATCTAAAAATTGATCACGACGATCCTTCGTTTGATCTGATAGAATGGCTTGGATTATTCGAGAATGATGTCATCGGACTACCGAATGCTACTCCTGCACAAATTCTACAGAAGAGAATGGAAGAGAAGATGAGTCTGGAGCCGGGCGACAAAGACATGATTGTTATGTGGCACAAAGTGGGCTATGAGCTGAAAGGTGTAAAACATGAAATCAATTCATCTCTGGTAGTTACCGGCGATGATCAGACACATACTGCAATGTCTAAAACGGTAGGGTTGCCCATCGGAATTGCGGCAAAGCATATCCTCAATGGAAATATTAAGCTGCGCGGAGCATTGCTTCCCATTCAGAAAGAAATTTATATTCCTGTCCTCGAAGAATTGAAGCAATACGGAATTTCCTTTACTGAGAAGGAAGTAACACCAGATTTTGTTTAGAAAATTGCCCTACTGAAACGACGAAATAATCGTAGAATCTACCGCCAATGAATCGGAAAGATTCGGGAAATATGTTTGGCCATTGATGTTTGTTTGCGTAATTGGATTTACCGCATCACCATAAATCTTAATGAATATTGGTTCGTCGAAATCCAGACCGATATTCTGCCACTGGCTTTGCGTCCACAGGCGTGCTATTTCTACCTCCTGCTGATGAGTAACACCATGAAACGTAGCCAGATAATTGTCGGGCCCCACATTCGCAGTTTTACCTATAAATAATCGATACCCGAATTTCGCATCAGTGCTATAGGATATCGGATTAGCCCTCAATGAGCGGAATTTTAAATCGGCAGATAGGGTGTCAATGAACGTATAAATGGTATCATTGATGGTATCTATGGTGATTTCAATATTATACAAATCGTCTACCTGGGTACTGTCAAAATAGGAAACCGATTGCGGTGCCAGTACAATGGTGGGCAATTCCTGATAATCGCCACTCACAGGGTAGAGCGGACTATTTTGAGAGAAATTTATGCCTTGCATAACCACGGGAACATAACCTTCTCTTGAAACTGTTAACGTATAAGTATTATCACCAATATTTGAAAACTCAAAGCGTCCAGAATTATCTGTAGTGGCATTGTGTGGCTGGAACGGCCCGTTTAATAAAGCGTGTGTTCCTGCGCGACCGGTGAGTTCAACATCGCCGTATTTATCCTGCAACACTACTTTTCCGCGCAGTTTTGAAGCCGGAGATTGAAGATCGGGCTCATTCTTTTTACAACTGGTTGTAAACGTAACTATTGAAAAAATAACCAGCGTCGACAGAAAAACTTTCATAAGGGGTGAATTTCAAATGTGGGTGCCAATATAAGGATTTGCACGTTTCCGCTGAACATACATGACGAAAACGGGAATCAAAATTTGAGGTAAAATTCTTTGGTGAGTGCTACGTAATCCGGATGATATTGATGGCGCTGACCGTTTTCCAGGATAATTTTTTCGTCGGTAAGTGTTCCCGGAAATTTTCTCCATTCGGCCAGGATACGGTGCGCGGGCTTTTCCGGATTGGGATATACATTACAAATCCGATGAGGGTAGAGTTTAGTTTCGTTCTTGATTTCTTCGAAAACATGTACGGGCATAATCATCGAAAGTGTTCCATTTTCTGAAAGATGTTGCTCTATGTGCTCCATGAATTCTGGAATCTGAAATCTGGCGCCGTGCCGGGCTACACTTCTTTCCGCATTTTTGGCCGGATGAGCGTGTGCGTAAAAAGGAGGATTACAAGCTACTATATCAAATTTGTCGTTGCATTCCCAATCGAAATAATCAGCGTGTAACACGGATACATTGTTCTTGAATGGCGATTGTTCAGCATTCGTAGCCGCTTGCTCTGCGGCATTTTTGTCTATTTCGAGCGCCGTGATCTTCGCTTCAGGAAATCGTTGCGCCAGCATCAATGCAACCAGGCCCGTTCCTGTACCTACATCAAGAATGGTTTTGGGAGGATTTTCATTTTTGGCCCAGGCACCGAGCAATACCCCGTCAGTGCCAACTTTCATTGCACATTGATCCTGCCGGATAGCAAATTGTTT
>CALDPJ010000348.1 GCA_937911795.1 uncultured Flavobacteriales bacterium
TTTCCTTGAGGTAGACGCCGAAGGCGCACAGCACCTTGCGGCCCACCTTCCGGACCGCTTCGGCATAGCGGCCGATTTCGGCATAAAAGTCGAAGCTCTCGGCCACCCAGCCCACACAGTCCAGCGCCTCGATCAGCGGCTTGCCGGTTTCCCGCGTCATCGTCTCGGCGATCGGCTTCTGGCGGGCACGAATGCGCTGCGCCACTCCGTGCATCAGCTCTGCTTTCTCGACGCCTGAGGTGCGCCACCAGCCGGCCTGCGCCGCCTTCGCTGCCTCCACCGCCGCGTTCACGTCCGCTTCGCCGCAGGACGGAACGCTGCCGAGATTTTCGAGTGTTGCCGGGTTGTGCACGTTGATCGAGGTATTCGACTTTGCGTCGATGAACTTGCCGTTGATCAGGATCGGGTGGACCATGGGCAAACCTCGAAGAACTGAATGAATAAGAACGGCATTATATCGATGAGGATGGAAGCGAACATGGATTTTCGGGATCGTCATGTGATCGTCACCGGCGGCACCGTTTCCACCGACTTTCCGGTGACTGCCGGCACGATTTCCGGTTCCTTCAACGGCGGGAACGCCGACGGCTATGTAACTATTTTCTCTCCGGATCTTTCGGAGATATTGCATTCCACTTACTACGGAACCAACCAATACGATCAGCTTTATTTCGTACAACTCGACAATGAAGACAACATCTATGTCTATGGTCAAACCCGCGGACCTACAGGGGCTTTGATACAAAACGCCGCCTACAATGTAAACAACGGTGGAATGCTGGTCGCCAAATTTGAACCCGATTTGTCTGGTATAATCTGGTCCACCCGGTTCGGAAGCGGCACCAGCGTCAATCCCAACCTCTCGCCTGCTGCGTTTCTGGTAGATGTTTGCAACAAAATTTACCTCAGTGGCTGGGGCGGACAAACCAATGTTTCTTCCAATCCAAACGCCGGATATACAACCGGATTACCCGTCACCGCCGATGCTTATCAAAGCACCACCGACGGCAGTGATTTCTACATCATGGTGCTCGAAGAAGATGCTTCTGCAATTACCTACGCTTCTTTTTTCGGAGGAAACCAAAGCAACGAGCACGTGGATGGCGGCACAAGCAGATTCGACCGAAGCGGAAAAATTTATCAGTCGGTGTGCGCGGGTTGTGGAAACAACGACGATTTCCCGATTTGGCCACCCAACGCCTGGTCGCCAACCAACCAAAGCAACAATTGCAACAACGGTGTTTTTAAATTCGATTTCGGGCTTCCGATCACCATCGCTCAATTCACAGCTTATGATGTTTGTTTGCCTGAGCAGGTATCCGTTAACAATCAAAGCAGTGGTGCAGTAGAATACAATTGGTATGTAAATGGAGAATTGGTCAGCGACCAAAGCAATCCTGCCCTGGATTTGGATGAACCGGGTTCCTATACCATTACACTTTCTGCTTTCAACGCCGAAACCTGCAATATGACCGACAGTGCCACGCAGGTGGTAAATGTTTATCCAATGCTCGAACTGGAACCCATCGCCGATGTGAATCTCTGCGATCCGGATACCGTTTTTCTCTCAGCCAATACATCCGGAACGGCAACTTCATTTCACTGGTCTACCCAACCCGATTTCAGCGACCAGATCAACGATTCACCCCAGGACAGTATTATTGCAGTCTTTCCGATGGAAACCACCACCTATTACTTGTTGGTCAGCAATGGCTTTTGTGAGGAAGAAGAATCCATCACGGTAACTCCCGCGCCTCAGGCAGAAATCAATCTATCTTCTGTTCCGGGATGTGATGGAGATACGGTGAGCATTGAATTGACAAACCTGACACCAGAAATCAGTTTTGAAAATATTACCTGGTCACCCAGCGATGCCATTCTCTCAGGACAGGGCACGCCAAATCTTGAAATCATTACATCCGGCAGTTATTTCCTCACAGCGAATGTCCTAACCGAGAACGGCTGTTTGCTGTCCGATTCTGTATTCATTGACACCGATGAATTGATCTTACAGGTTTCACCGGATACAACACTCTGCAACAATAGTCAAACCGCCACTTTAACCGCCACCACCAATGGAGTAGCGCAAAGTTATGTCTGGTCAGAGAATCCGGATTTTTCAAATCCGATTAATTCTGATGGTGAAAATACAATCGAAGTTTCTCCGGAGGAAACCACCACCTACTATATTCAGGCGCAAAACGGAAACTGTATCCGGAATGGTGAGGTTACTGTTTTTGTGGTAGATGGCAGCGCTGCTTTGTCTCCTGAATTTACCATTTGCCTGCACGATACACTTCAGATAGAAGCGGTGAATCTGATTCCTTCTGTTGAACTGAGTTATCTCTGGAGTCCTGAAGAAGAAATCATTTCGGGTGCCTCTACCTCCACCATTACTGTCAGTCCGGAGGAAACAACGGTTTATGAGGTACTCATCACTACCGAAGACGGGTGCAGCTTTTCTCAAAGTACGATCGTGTATGTGTCTGATTTGGGTACCGGTGGCGTTTTTGCAAGTGTCGATCCGAATACCATCCCCGCGGGAGAATCGGCTGTTTTGAATGCCATTCCGAACAATCCTGATTACCTCTATTCTTGGAATCCGACCGAGGGGCTGGATAGTCCTTACGCTGCATCTACCCTGGCCACTCCCGAAGAAACCACCACCTATTCGGTCA
>CALDPJ010000349.1 GCA_937911795.1 uncultured Flavobacteriales bacterium
ACTACGCACACGTTGACTGCCCAGGTCACGCTGACTATGTTAAAAACATGGTAACAGGTGCTGCTCAAATGGACGGTGCAATTTTGGTTGTTGCTGCAACCGATGGTCCTATGCCACAAACCCGCGAGCACATCCTGTTGGGTCGCCAGGTTGGTGTTCCTCGTATTGTTGTTTTCATGAACAAAGTTGACATGGTCGATGACGAGGAGCTTCTGGAGCTCGTTGAAATGGAAATCCGTGATCTTCTTTCTTTCTACGAGTACGATGGTGACAACACTCCTGTTATTCAGGGTTCTGCACTGGGTGCTTTGAATGGTGAAGAGAAATGGGTAAACACAGTTGTACAGTTGATGGAAGCAGTTGATACCTGGATCGAAATTCCAAAGCGTGACGTGGAGAAAAACTTCCTGATGTCTGTTGAGGATGTCTTCTCTATTACTGGTCGTGGTACTGTTGCTACCGGCCGTATCGAAACCGGAGTTATCAACTCAGGTGAAGAGGTTGAAATCATCGGAATGCAGGATAAGAAAATGAAATCAACTGTTACCGGTGTAGAGATGTTCCGCAAGATTCTCGATAGAGGAGAAGCCGGAGACAACGTAGGTCTGTTGCTGCGTGGAATTGAGAAAACCGATATCAAACGTGGAATGGTTATCGCCAAACCAGGCTCGATCACTCCACACACTCAGTTCAAAGCAGAGATTTATGTTTTGAAAAAAGAAGAAGGTGGACGTCACACTCCATTCCACAACAAGTACCGACCACAATTCTACTTCCGTACTACCGACGTAACCGGTGAAATCACTATGGAAGAAGGACGTGAGATGGTAATGCCCGGAGACAACGTATCGATCACAGTTGAGCTGATCGTTCCGGTTGCGATGGACAAAGGACTTCGTTTCGCAATCCGCGAAGGAGGCCGTACCGTAGGTGCCGGACAGGTTACTGAAGTTATTAAGTAATCAACATATAAACCCTATTACAGCAAAGGTGAGGACCCAATGGTCTTTCACCTTTAGCTGTCAATAGACGGGTGTAGCTCAGCTGGCAGAGCACTGGTCTCCAAAACCAGGTGTCGGGAGTTCGAGTCTCTCCACCCGTGCAGACAAAGAGTAGCAAAGTATGAAAGCATATATAATAGAGTCCTACGAAGAACTGGTACATAAGGTAACCTGGCCAACCTGGAAAGAGCTGCAAAGCAGTTCCATTCTGGTGTTGATCGCTTCCATCATCATTGCATTGATCGTTTTTGCAATGGACTGGATTTTCGGCGTAAATGCCGTGCAATCAGGAGGCGTTACCTGGAAGGGAGTTTTAGGATATATCTATGAGATGTTAATAGGATAAGGAATGACCTCAGCGATTGAAAAGAAGTGGTATGTGGTGCGCGCAGTAAGCGGACAGGAAAAGAAGGTGAAGGAGTACATCGAAATGGAGATCAAAAGAAACGGTCTTCAGGATTATGTCTCTCAACTGCTCATTCCAACCGAAAAAGTGTATCAAATCCGCAACGGGAAAAAAGTATCGAAAGAACGAAATTTTTTTCCGGGCTATGTGTTGATCGAAGCAGCACTGGAAGGCGAAGTACCACATATTATTAAAGGCGTAACCAATGTCATCGGATTTCTGGGAACAGAAAAAGGGGGGCAACCGGTACCGCTGAGAACAAGTGAGGTCAATCGTATTCTTGGTAAAGTAGATGAACTCGCCGAAAGCGATGAGGAATTAACCATTCCGTTTATTGTTGGTGAATCGGTGAAAGTAATTGACGGACCATTCAACAACTTTACCGGAGTCATTGAAGAGATTAACGAAGAAAAAAAGAAACTCAAGGTAATGGTGAAAATTTTCGGAAGAAAAACACCATTGGAATTGGGTTACATGCAAGTAGATAAAGACAATTAAAATATTTTGATTGCACTGACTGCGATCGCGATGCCGGTTATCAGTCTAATGCTTCCCCTTGCAATCAGGATGAGTGATAAATAAACAAATAGAAGAATGGCTAAAGAAGTAAGCGGTATCATAAAGTTGCAGATCCGCGGAGGAGCGGCCAACCCTTCACCCCCTGTTGGGCCGGCACTTGGTGCCAAAGGAGTGAACATTATGGAGTTCTGCAAGCAGTTTAACGCTCGTACGCAGGATAAAGCCGGTAAAATTTTACCAGCATTGATTACGGTTTATGCAGATAAATCGTTTGACTTCGTAATTAAAACTCCACCTGCAGCGGTTCAACTGCTCGAAGCAGCCAAAGCCAAGAAAGGTTCGGGAGAACCCAACCGTGTTAAAGTAGCCTCTGTATCCTGGGATCAGGTGAGAGCTATTGCGGAGGACAAAATGCCCGACCTGAATTGTTTTTCGGTTGAATCGGCCATGATGATGGTTGCAGGAACAGCTCGAAGCATGGGGATGACAGTAAAGGGTAAACGCCCCTTCTAAACCGGATATAAACTTTTTATGATGAAACTCACGAAGAAAAGAAAAGAGGCCCTTTCCAATTATGATCCTGAAAAATTCTACGATCTGACCGAAGCGTCGAAAGTTGTCAAAACGATTAGTAATGCCAACTTTGATGCATCTGTGGATATTGCCATTAGATTGGGAGTAGACCCACGGAAATCGAACCAGATGGTACGAGGAACAGTTTCATTGCCTCACGGTACCGGAAAGGATGTGAAGGTGCTTGTACTTTGTCCTGCAGATCTGGAGGCCGAAGCACAGGAAGCCGGAGCTGATTTTGTTGGCCTTGATGAATATATCGATAAAATTAAACAAGGCTGGACCGATATCGATGTGATTATCACTACTCCTTCAGTAATGGGAAAAGTGGGAGCACTTGGTAGAATTCTCGGACCACGCGGTTTGATGCCAAATCCAAAAACCGGTACAGTGACCATGGAGGTCGGTAAAGCGGTAAAGGATGTTAAAGCAGGTAAAATTGATTTTAAAGTGGACAAGTTTGGAATCGTTCACGCAACTGTCGGGAAATCATCTTTTGATGAAGCCCAGATTAAAGACAATGCGCGCGAGCTGATCCAGACCATCATTAAACTCAAACCCGCAGCGGCAAAAGGTATATACATTAAAAGCATCAATCTGTCTACGACCATGAGTCCGGGCATTAAGGTTGAAACTAAATCAGCCTCAGTCTGATCTGATTGGCGAAAAAAAAACGACAATGACTAGACAAGAAAAACAAAAGTTAGTTGAAGAGTTGTCAGCGTCAATTGCAGAGAGTGGTGTGCTCTATATTGCAGACACTTCCACGCTCACGGTCGAAACGACAAATGCTTTTCGAAGAAAATGTTTCAGCCAGGGGGTAAAACTCCGGGTTGTTAAAAACACGCTCCTCAAAAAAGCATTCGATAGCATAGAAGGCAAAGACTATTCAGAACTTGAAAAGGTACTGGTTGGACCATCGGCAATTATGTTTGCTGAAACACCTAACGTACCCGCCAAGCTGATACAGGAATTCCGGAAAAAACACGCTAAACCCGTGTTGAAAGGAGCCTGGATCGATGAAGCAGTTTATATCGGTGATGAAAATCTTGACGCACTTGTTAATATCAAGAGCAGAGATGAACTCATTGGCGATGTAATCGGACTGCTGCAGTCACCTGCTAAAAATGTTATTTCGGCACTGCAATCTGGTAAAACAACTCTGGCCGGACTGGTCAAAACACTTCAGGACCGGGCAGCTTAACGTCAGGGCCTCAAACAATTTAATTTCAAACCAAGTACTCAAAATCTATCAATAATGGCAGAAATCAAAGAACTGGCGGATCAGCTGGTTAACCTAACAGTAAAAGAAGTCAACGAACTGGCTACCTACCTTAAAGACGAATATGGCATCGAGCCTGCAGCTGCTGCAGTTGCGGTTGCCGGTCCTGCTGGCGGAGGTGAAGGTGACGCAGCTGAAGAGCAAACCGAATTCGATGTAATTCTGAAAGCTGCCGGTGGATCCAAACTGGCCATCGTGAAACTGGTAAAAGAACTTACCGGTCTCGGACTGAAAGAAGCAAAAGAATTAGTTGACAAAGCTCCAGGCCCAATCAAAGAGGGTGTGTCTAAAGACGAAGCAGAATCTTTGAAATCACAACTCGAAGAGGCAGGAGCAGAAGTTGAACTCAAGTAATTCTTCTCATACTTTTTTATTGAGGTTTAGACCTCCCGGCACTGCGCCGGGATGGTCTATACCTTTTTGTCATTACATGACATTTTCGTAATTTTTATCTCATTACTCACCAAATCCACAGAGCCTTGTCAACTCAGAATAATATCAACGAGCGCATCAATTTTGCCAAGAGTGTCAGTCAGGTGGAATATCCTGATTTTCTCGATATCCAGATCAAGTCATTTCAGGAGTATTTTCAGCTTGATACAAGCCCCGAAGAGCGCAAAAATGAAGGTCTCTACAAAGTTTTCAGCGAGAATTTTCCGATTACTGATACCCGAAATCAATTTGTTCTGGAATTTCTCGACTACTTCATTGATCCTCCGAGATATTCCATTCACGAATGTATCGAGCGTGGTCTTACCTACAGTGTTCCACTAAAAGCGAAACTCAAACTGTACTGTAACGATCCCGAACACGAAGATTTCGAAACCATCGTTCAGGATGTTTACCTCGGAACAATTCCATACATGACCCCAAAAGGCTCATTTGTGGTAAATGGTGCCGAACGCGTAATTGTATCGCAATTGCACCGATCGCCGGGCGTATTTTTCGGCCAAAGCCGTCACGCCAACGGTACCAAACTCTATTCTGCACGTGTAATTCCTTTTAAAGGATCGTGGATTGAGTTTGCCACCGACATCAACTCCGTGATGTACGCATACATCGACCGAAAGAAAAAATTACCGGTAACAACTTTATTGCGCTCCATCGGATACGAAAGCGATAAGGATATCCTCGAGATTTTCGACCTCGCCGATGAAGTAAAAGTTTCCAAAACCGGATTGAAGAAAGTACTCGGACGCCGACTGGCGGCAAGAGTGCTGAAATCATGGATTGAGGATTTTGTGGATGAAGATACCGGTGAAGTAGTTTCCATTGAAAGAAATGAGGTGCTCATCGACCGTGAGACGGTCCTTGAAGATGATCACATCGAACTCATTCTGGAGTCCGGAGCAAAAACCATCATTCTGCACAAAGAAGATGTCAATGCAGCAGATTATGCCATTATCTACAACACCCTGCAAAAAGACACTTCGAACTCTGAAAAAGAAGCGGTAGAATACATCTATCGTCAACTGCGTAATGCCGAGCCGCCAGATCTCGAAACGGCCCGCGGTGTCATTGACAAACTCTTTTTCTCAGAAAACCGATACGACTTAGGCGATGTAGGACGTTTCCGTATCAATCGGAAATTGGGTCTCAACATTGGCGACAATGAGCGTACCCTTACCAAAGAAGACATTATTTCGATCATCAAATATTTGATCGAGCTGATTAATTCCAAAGCCGATATCGATGATATCGACCACTTGAGCAACCGACGCGTGAGAACTGTTGGTGAACAACTGTACAATCAGTTCTCTGTAGGTCTGGCCCGTATGGCCAGAACCATTCGAGAGCGAATGAACGTTCGTGACAATGAGGTATTTACGCCGATTGATCTGATCAATGCGAAAACGCTTTCGTCTGTGATCAACTCATTCTTCGGAACGAATCAGTTGTCGCAGTTCATGGATCAGACCAACCCGCTTTCGGAGGTTACTCACAAACGCCGTATGTCGGCACTCGGACCAGGCGGTCTCTCCAGAGAGCGTGCCGGATTTGAGGTGCGTGACGTTCACTATACTCACTACGGACGGCTTTGTACCATTGAAACGCCGGAAGGACCAAACATCGGTTTGATCTCCTCGCTTTGCGTATTTGCGAAAGTGAATCGACTCGGTTTCATTGAAACTCCTTACCGCAAGGTAGAGAACGGTAAAGTGAATCTCGATGGCGATGTAATTTTCCTCAGCGCTGAAGAAGAAGACAACAATACCATCGCTCAGGCAAACGCACAGATCGATGATAAAGGTGACTTTTTAACCGATCGCGTTAAGGCCAGATACGAAGGGGACTTCCCGGTTGTAGAACCTGCAACGCTTACCTTAATGGACGTTGCTCCGAATCAGATTGCATCCATCGCTGCATCGTTAATTCCGTTCCTCGAACATGATGATGCCAACCGTGCACTGATGGGATCGAACATGATGCGTCAGGCTGTTCCGTTGCTCAATCCCGAAGCACCTATTGTAGGTACCGGAATTGAACATCTGGTGGCACGTGACTCCCGGGTACTCAGCTATGCCGAAGGAGATGGATTGGTAGAGTATGTAGATGCCTCTGAAATCCGAATTCGATATAAACGCGATGACGAAGAACAGTTGGTTAGCTTTGAGGATGACATCAAGACCTATCACCTGATCAAGCATCAGAAAACCAACCAGAGCACCACCATCAACCTGGTTCCGATTGTTAAAAAGGGACAGAAGGTAATTAAGGGTGACGTGCTGTGCGAAGGATATGCAACCAAACAAGGTGAGTTGGCTATTGGTCGAAACCTGCAGGTGGCTTTCATGCCGTGGAAAGGTTATAACTTTGAGGATGCGATTGTGATTTCTGAGCGCATTGTTCGCGAAGATGTTTTCACTTCCATTCACGTAGATGAATATGTACTTGAGGTGCGTGACACAAAACGCGGAATGGAAGAGCTGACAGCCGACATTCCGAACGTTAGTGAAGAAGCGACCAAAAACCTCGACGAATACGGAATGATCCGCATCGGTGCCGATGTTAAGGAAGGTGATATCCTGATTGGTAAGATCACACCAAAAGGAGAAACTGATCCTTCGCCGGAAGAAAAACTGTTGCGTGCGATTTTCGGAGATAAAGCCGGCGACGTTAAAGATGCGTCGCTGAAAGCGCCTCCCTCATTGCGAGGAGTAGTGATTGAGAAAAAACTTTTCTCACGCGCTATGAAAGACCGCAAGAGTAAATCACAGGATAAAGTAGATCTCGAAAAACTGGATAAGGCATTCGAGAAACAAAGTGGCGAACTAAAATCGGTATTGATCGACAAGCTTCACCGTTTGGTGAATGGTAAAACATCACAGGGAGTTTTCAATAACTACAGCGATGAATTGATCAAAAAAGGTGTGAAGTTTACTCAGAAAGCGCTGATGACCATCGATTATTCTTTGGTGAACCCGAGCGGATGGACTACCGACGATCACACCAATGCGCTGATCAAACGGTTGATTCGCAACTATACAATTAAGTACAACGATATTCTTGGAGAACACCGCCGTGAGCGATTCCAGATTACTGTAGGAGACGAACTTCCACAGGGAATCGTGCAGCTGGCAAAGGTGTATATCGCCAAGAAACGCAAGCTTAAAGTGGGTGATAAAATGGCTGGACGTCACGGTAACAAAGGTATTGTTGCTAAAATCGTCCGGGCCGAAGATATGCCGTACCTCGAAGATGGTACACCGGTAGATATTGTACTCAATCCACTGGGCGTACCTTCCCGTATGAACCTCGGACAGATTTACGAAACGGTATTGGGTTGGGCTGGCCAGAAATTGGGCAAATCATTTGCCACACCAATTTTTGACGGAGCCGAAAACAGCGATATCGACAGGTACACTGACGAAGCAGGCGTTCCAAGAGGCGGAACCACTTATCTGTACGATGGTGGCACCGGCGAACGCTTCGATCAACCGGCAACAGTTGGGGTTATTTACATGCTCAAACTGGCGCACATGGTCGACGATAAAATGCACGCACGATCCATCGGGCCGTACTCGCTCATCACCCAGCAGCCGTTGGGAGGTAAGGCGCAGTTCGGAGGCCAGAGATTTGGAGAGATGGAGGTTTGGGCGCTCGAAGCATTCGGAGCATCTCATATCCTTCGCGAAATTCTCACGGTTAAATCCGATGACGTAATTGGACGTGCCAAAGCCTACGAGGCCATAGTGAAGGGTGATAACATGCCTGAACCAGGAATCCCTGAATCGTTCAACGTATTGTTGCACGAATTGCGCGGACTCGGGTTAAGCATTTCACTCGACTAGTTTTCATTTTGTTAATCATTGTACCTTAATATCATTGAACAATGGCTTTGAGAAGAGATTATAAACAAACGGCAGCCGGATTTAACAGCATCACCATCAGCCTGGCTTCTCCCGAACAAATTCTGGAGAATTCACACGGTGAGGTGCTCAAACCCGAAACCATCAATTACCGCACCTATAAACCAGAGCGCGACGGACTTTTCTGCGAACGGATTTTCGGACCTGTAAAGGATTTCGAATGCCACTGTGGAAAATATAAACGCATCCGCTACAAGGGTATCGTGTGCGATCGCTGTGGAGTTGAAGTAACCGAAAAGAAAGTTCGTCGTGAACGCATGGGACACATTTCCCTGGTGGTTCCGGTGGCACATATCTGGTACTTCAAATCGCTGCCAAATAAAATAGGTTACCTGTTGGGATTGCCCACCAAGAAGCTCGATCAGATTATTTATTACGAGCGCTATGTAGTGATCAATCCCGGTAACCAAAACAACAGTGAAGGAGAGCCGCTCATGCGTCTCGATTTCCTGACGGAAGAAGAATACCTCGATATTCTGGAGCAGGTAGGGAAGGAAAATCAACACCTCGATGATGATGATCCCAACAAATTCGTAGCTAAAATGGGTGCGGAGGCGTTGTTCGATCTGTTAAAAGGGCTCGAACTCGATACACTTTCTTACGATCTTCGCCACAAAGCGGATATTGAAACGTCGCAGCAAAGAAAAAATGAAGCCCTGAAAAGACTTCAGGTTGTGGAAGCGTTGCGCGAGGCAAATACCCGCATCGAGAATCGTCCCGAATGGATGATTGTGAAGGTGGTTCCTGTTATTCCACCGGAACTTCGTCCGTTGGTGCCTTTGGATGGTGGACGTTTCGCAACGTCGGATCTGAATGATCTTTATCGTCGTGTAA
>CALDPJ010000350.1 GCA_937911795.1 uncultured Flavobacteriales bacterium
GAGAGGAGGTAGAAAAAATCCGAACATTTGCAAAAGAAAGGCCGTGCTACATGCGTAATCATCTGATGCAGTATTTCAATATCAGCGACTCCACGTTTGCACAAGGTGTCTGCGATAATATAAGTCCTCCCAAACCAGTCACGGAGCCAGCAGAAACACATTTCGCCATATGGCCGGTTCCATCATACGATTTTTTGAATATCCGTCTTGAAAATCAGGCAACGATAAAAGCACTGAATATTCTGGATATCTCGGGGCGTCCTGTTCTCCGGCCGCATTTCACTTATGATGAAAATGCCGGCCATTTTTATGTATCAGTAAGTCACCTCTCTTCCGGAACCTATATCCTCGAAATCATTACAGAAGAAGATCGGATACTTGAAAAATTTGTCCATCACTCGCGGTAACCATATGATTCTTAAAATTTCAATCGCTATCTCTCAATGAAATGAACACCCGGTCCATTCGCATACTCGTCTTGCTGGCCATCGTCTCGGTGGTGGGAATCGTGATTTCACAAATATACTGGCTCGATAAAGCATTTCGGGTGCAGGAAACGCAACTGGGCTTGCGCAACGAACAAGGCCTGGCGGATGAAAAACGATTCAACGACCGCGTTGTCATTGCCTTGTCGAATGTGGCTGATGAGATTCTGACCATCACCAATGATCCTGCAGAATTGTTTCAGGCGGTAAAACAGGTAAAACCCAATTACTACACCGTTGCCATCAACGACACTCTTCACCCTTACCTGCTCGAAAGTTTGCTCACTTCGGAGTTTCAGAAACGAAATATCGAAGAAGATTTTGAATACGGAATTTACGACTGCTTCAATGATTCTATTGTGTACGGCAATTTTGTGGATTTTAACGCCGATACCACCGCGGGAGAGCGCAACGTATCTCCGGATATCAAATGGGACAGAGACGGCCATTACTTTAGTGTTTTCTTTCCAAACAGAGCCATTTTCAGGCCAGATCAGGAGGTTACACGCTACGGAAGCTGGATGTTTTTCACCGTGTTGATCAGCATTGTTTTTATCTTTTTCGGTTATTCCGTTTATTTGATCATCCGCCAAAAGCGTTTGTCTGAAATGAAAACGGATTTCATCAACAACATGACCCACGAACTAAAAACACCCATCAGCACTATTTCCTTGTCGAGCGAGGTGCTCATGGATGAAAATTCACCGCCCGATCAACAACGACTAAAGCAATATGCAGCCATAATATTTAACGAAAACAACCGGCTCAAAACTCAGGTTGAAAAAGTACTTCAACTCGCCGCACTGGACAACAAAAACATTCCGCTGAAACTTGAAACGGTGGATATTCACCGGGTGATCCGACAGGCGGTGGATTCCGTGCAGCTTTCTGTGAATGAACGAGGAGGCAGCATTTCGTGCGCGTTGAATGCCGAAAAATCAACCATTCAGGCAGACGTGGTGCACATTACCAATGTACTGTACAACCTGCTCGACAACGCCATTAAATATTCTTCGGACAATCCGGTTGTATCAGTGGATACGTCGAACGAAAACAACCACCTTATCATCACCATTTCCGATCGTGGAATCGGTATTTCAAAAGAAGCACAAAAGCATATTTTTGATAAATTTTACCGCGTACCTACAGGAAATGTACACGATGTAAAGGGCTTCGGTCTCGGATTGTATTATGTAAAGATGATGGCAGAAGAACACCACGGGAAAATATCGGTTGAAAGCACACCCGGCAAAGGCAGTCGGTTTATTCTTAAACTCCCATTGGCCCGCTAATGACTGACCGACCAAAAATATTACTGGTTGAGGACGATATGAGCATGGGCTTTGTTATTCAGGACAGTTTAAAAATGGCTGGCTACGAGGTACACCTTTGTAAAGATGGCAAGGAAGGATTGAGCTATTTCAACCAAAACCGTTACGACCTATGCGTTCTGGATGTGATGTTGCCAAAAAAAGACGGAATAAGTTTGGCCAGAGACATTCGCAAAACCAGTGATGTACCCATCATTTTTCTAACCGCCAAAAGCATGACCGAAGATAAAGTCACCGGCTTTAAGGCAGGAGCCGATGATTACATTACCAAGCCTTTTGGAAAGGAGGAATTGTTGCTGCGAATTCAGGCCATCCTGAAGCGTGCAGGAACCCACACAGGCGACTCCACCGTCAGCTCCTTTAAAATCGGAAGCTATCATTTCGACTTTGGAAATTTCCATCTAAGCACCGATGGATTTGAAAAAACCCTGACCAAAAAAGAAGCTGAAATTTTGAAATTGCTCACCGAGCAGCAAGGAAAAGTCATTGAAAGAGAACTGCTGACCAATATGATCTGGGGCGACGACAATTATTTTGTCGGCCGTAGTCTGGATGTGTTCATCAGTAAGCTCCGAAAGTATTTAAGCCTGGATGGCCGCGTTAAAATCACCAATATACATGGAGTCGGTTTTATGCTGGAAGCGCCTGTACAACCGCTTTAATTAGAGATACTGTTCTATTTCAATATTTAATTCAACTCCATACCTGAGTAGCAGTTCGCGTTTATAGTCACGCAGAAGCAGTTTATTTCCTGACAAAATCTCTGTAATGGCCCGGTTGCTCAACATAAAGGTAGCGGCGTTCTCGCCATATTCTTCGACCAGCTTTTTCTTGACCGGTACAAATACCGAGTGCTTTATGCTTTCAAGCCGCGCAGACTCCCGCCGGCGCTCGCGAAGTTCTTCTACATCAAGTCTCGGAACCGCCAGATCAGACGCTGATAATTTTTTCGCGATGGCCGCCTGATGCGCTTCAAAGAGTACCGATTTTAACTGCCGGAGGGTCTTTTCATTTTTGTAGGTGCGGTGAATGCCACTGGTAGTCTCCCATTGTTCAATCGCTTCAGGATTCTTGCTGAGATCATTCAGAAAATCCTTGTGAAAAATCTGGTAGCTGGGCCGGTTAATCTCTTCGGCCAGCTTTTCGCGAAAGTTCAGCAGAGCTTCCAGCACATACCACGAATATTCGGAGTGCCCCATTTTATCTTTGGAGCGGTAAAGTTCGTTGTTCGACACATCCGCAAAATCCTGATTCTCGAGAAACTCATTCTCCTCACGGATCCAGTCACGGATTCCCTTCTCCTGCGCCAATTGATCTACTTTCGCTTTCAGAGCAGACAAATGCCGCACATCATCGGCCGCATATTCAATTTGCTGTTCCGTCAACGGTCGCAAAAACCAATTGCTGTTCTGCGCCGATTTTGCCACCTGAACGCCGAGAATTTCATCGAGCAGATTGGTTAGTGATGCCGGCGGATAATTCAACAAACTGGTGGCCGTGCGAAGATCATACAAGCCTTTCGGAAAACACCCCAGCGTGTGCAACAACCGGATATCTTCTCCAAAAGCAAAAACCACTTTCTCAACGGATTCATCCTCGAGAACGGGAAATAAGCCCCTGACATCGACTCCCTCAGCCAGCGGGTCAATCACAAAACATTCGTCACCGGCTGCAATCTGCATCAAACATAGTTGAAAGCCATACCGGAAGCGGTTTTTATCAAATTCAAGGTCGATCGCTAATTGTGACGCTTTTGCGATGCGTTGAACACAAACTTCGAGTTGGCTGGTGGTTTCTATGAGTTGGATTTGCATTTGCTGTATTTCAGAATTTAATCTGCCGGAGCAGAATGACTGTTACGAAAATAAACATCCGGCCATGCAATCTCCAAAATGCAAAAGCCCCGTTTCGAAAAAATATCCGACGGGGCTTTGCGTATAAACCACATTATCCTGATCAGGAAAGTTCTTCCTTAACAATATCTGCTATTAATTTGCCATCGGCGCGGCCGGCCATTTCTTTCGAAGCCATGCCCATTACTTTACCCATATCGGCCAAATTTGTGGCGCCCGATTGCTCAATGATTCCGAGTACGATTTTCCGAACTTCATCAGCGCTGAGTGCCTCGGGGAGATATTTCTCAATGACTCCGGCCTGCTCCATCTCAACCTCAGCCAGATCCGCTCGTTCCTGCTGCTTATATATCTCAGCAGATTCGACTCGTTGCTTGTGCAACTTCTGCAAGAGCTTATTGCCTACGTCATCGGGTATAGAATCGCCGCTTCCGGTTTTGGTAGCTTCCAGCAACAACGCAGATTTAATTGCCCGCAATGCTTCCAGCGTAGTTCTGTCCTTGGCCCGCATGGCCGTTTTGATATCTTCGTTTATTCGGTCTGTAAGTGCCATATTTAGTCAACGTTGTCGTGCAGGAAAGAATTGTTGGAGCGCAATTCGGAACGGCCTTCAGTTTCACCATCTTCAGATAATGTATATCTCGAAGCCTGGCTGTCTGATGAATGTGGCGGCTCATCCAACCGGATATTGCGCCGCTTGTAAGCCGGCTCATCTTCTAAATCGGTAAGGCCCGATGGAGTTTTTAGCCGTACTGTCAGCTCCTTGATCCGATGCATGCGCTGGTGGGTCATGCGTTGAATCTCTTCTTTGGTTAACGCTTGCGCAGGTGTATACAGCTTCTCTTCTTCAACATCCACGCTTCTTTTCCCGTACTGAACCGGTGGCTGATCTTCTTCGGCCGGAAGTTCATCATCGAGTGTGTAAACCTTTCGCTCCGGTTGTGACTGTTCGGCAGGCTCCGAATCAGTTGAGGCAGCAGGTGATTGTTCTGCCGGCTGCGGAGAAGCCTCAGGTTTCTTCATATAAGGCTCTGCCTTTTCCTCCTTTCCGAACAAAAGACTTCCTTGTTTTTCGCTGGCTTCTACACGTTTAATGAACGGTTCTGTCGGCTCATTTTCGGGTTCGGCAGGAGGGTTCTGATTAACAGGCGCAAATTGTTCGGTAGGTGAATTTACCGGATTGGTAATGGCCCGGTGACTCGAATCTGTTTCCAGATCTGTCAGTTTGTGATATTTTTTCTCGGGAGCACGTGTTTCCAGGTCCACCCCGATTTTCTGATTGAAGCCGGTGGCGATGATCGTCACACACAATTTATCTTCCAGCGATTCATCCATAGCGTGTCCCCAGATGACATCTGCAGTTGATCCTGCGGCCTCCTGAATATAATCGGTGATTTCGGTGATCTCGTCCATCAGCACTTCGCGGTTTCCGTAAGTGATGTTCAGCAACACATAACGGGCACCCTGAATGTCATTGTCGTTGAGCAACGGAGATTCCAATGCCGCTTGAACCGCTATCATTGCACGGTCTTCACCTTCGGCAGCAGACGATCCCATGATGGCCACACCGCTGTTTCTCATCACGGTATTCACGTCGTTCATGTCCACATTGATATCACCGGTGACAGAAATCACTTCGGCAATTCCACGCGCGGCCGTCGCCAAAACCTCGTCAGCATGAGTAAAAGCATCTTTCAGCGTGAGGTTACCACCAATCTCGCGCAACTTATCATTCTTAATAATCAGCAACGTATCCACCGCATTACGCATGGCTTCGATTCCTTCGTCGGCCTGGATTTTTCGTTTTCGCCCTTCAAAACCAAAAGGAATGGTAACAATCCCCACCGTTAAGATTCCGAGCTCGCGCGCAGTTTGTGCAATCACAGGAGCTGCTCCGGTTCCTGTTCCACCACCCATTCCGGCGGTGATAAAAACCATGTGCGTATTTTTTTCGAGAATGCTCTTAATCTCGTCGATGTTTTCGATGGCTGCATTCCGGCCAACTTCGGGGATACTTCCCGCTCCGCGGCCTTCGGTGAGGCTGGCGCCGAGTTGAATTTTCACCGGCACCGGACTGCTGTCCAACGCCTGAGAATCGGTATTGCACACCAGGAAATCAACGCCTTTGATTCCTTGATTGTACATGTGTTTTACGGCGTTGCTTCCGCCACCGCCTACTCCAATCACCTTAATGATGGAAGACTGTTCCTTTGGCAAATCGAATTTCATAATGTGTATTTTAGGTGGTTAGTGCTGAATGAATTATTTAATATTCCTCGCTTTCTTCGAACCATTCCTTGCCTTTGGCAAAAATCTTATCGAAGAATCCGCCCTGGGTTTTGCGCGAGTGGTTTTTAACTGTATTCTGTTTTTGCTTTGTTTTTTCGTATTGCTGGAAACCTTTGATCACCAGACCTACCCCGGTGGCATGCGACGGACTGGCAATTTCATTCTCGTTGCACTTGCCGAGGTGCTCGTTCGGATATCCGATTCGGGCATCCATACCGGTGATGAACTCGAACAACTGAGCGATGTGGCGCAATTGTGATCCGCCACCTGTTACGACTATTCCGGCGATCAACTGGCGCTCGTATCCCGAATTTTTAATCTCGTAATACACGTGCTCGATGATCTCTTCCATACGCGCCTGAATGATATTCGCCAGATTTTTAAGTGAAATTTCCTTTGGATCGCGGCCCCGCAAACCAGGAATACAAACGATTTCGTTCTCCTGACTATTGCTACTGAGTGCCGACCCGAATTTACATTTCAAAGACTCGGCCTGCTTCTTCATAATCGTGCAGCCGGTTTTGATGTCTTCGGTGATCACATTTCCACCGAAAGGAATAACGGCAGTGTGCCGAATGATGCCGTCCTGGAAAATGGCGAGATCGGTTGTTCCACCACCAATATCCACGAGTACCACACCGGCCTCTTTTTCTTCGTCGCTGAGCACCGATTCAGACGAAGCCAGCGGTTCGAGAATTAAACCCGCCACTTCGAGCCCGGCTTTTGCAACACATTTGTAAATGTGCTTGGCCGCCGCTATTCGCCCGGTGATGATGTGGAAATTGGCTTCGAGCCGAATGCCCGACATCCCGATCGGATCTTTGATGTTTTGTTCGTTGTCGACGATATATTCCTGAGGCAACACATGGATGATTTCTTCACCGGGTTGCATCACGAGTTTGTACATATCTTCAATAAGCGCGTCGATATCCTTTTGTTCAATTTCGTCTTCGAGCGTGTTGCGCGTCAAAATTCCGCGATGCTGAAGGCTCTTAATATGCTGACCGGCAATTCCGACATTGACCACGGTGATTTCGTGCCCACTCACCTCTTCCGCCTGCTCTACAGCAGCACGAATCGACTGAACCGTTTTTTCGATGTTGGTCACAACTCCGTGCATTACTCCCAACGACTCCGATTTACCGGAGCCCAGAATTTCAATTTTCCCGAATTCATTTTTTCTACCAACATGGCAGGCAATTTTGGTGGTTCCGATGTCGAGGCCGACTATAATTTCTGGTGAATCCATTGTGTTTTATTTTTTTCTACAGACGATTTGATCCTTGTATTTCAGATTTATTGATTGGTATTTGTTCCAGTCAGTTTTACTTAACGCCTGTTCGTAGAAGGCATTAAGCTGCATAAACTTCCTTTCGATATGGTCCATTTTCCCGAACTCAATTTCATAATTTCCTACCCTTGGAATGAGCACGTACTCAAGGTTTTCGTCAACATACACCTGTTGAATTTGTGCTTTCCAGAAAGGATCTGCTCCGATAAAAGTGGCCAAACGGTAGATATCCTGCTGTTGCTGTTCCCAAATTGAAACCTCCGGAATCTCTTTATCGGCGGGGATTTTCGTGTCCCAGACAAAACCGTTTACCGTAAGAATGCGGGCAGTATACTTGGTTGAAAGCGGCATCAAAGCACCTTCTTCATCGATGTAAAAAGAATTTCCGTTGGGATGGAAAATACGGGCCACGGGCACACGCAAATCAACGTTCACTTTCAGCTTTCCATCAATAGTTTTAAACACATCCACTCCTTTAACTTCGGGCAATGAGGCAAGGGCGTTTTCAATTAATTGCGCGTCGAGTTCAATCAGTTTACGGCCTTCCACAGAATCTGCAGCATTTACCACCTGATGGTAAACATCATTCCGATCAATAAAAAACATACCCGCCGCCGAGCGCACATCAATTTCTACTCCGGTGCAGGTAGATTGAATCTGATGCCGGGTGACAAAACCAAACAACACCAGCAGTACAAGCAGTGCGAACAAGGGCGCTATTTTTTGCCGGATGTTCTTCATAACGCAAGTGCAGTTTTAATCGGTTCTACCCACTGATCAATATCTCCGGCGCCCATCGTCACCAACACTTCTGGTGGATTTTGTTGAATTCTCCGAACCATTTCTTCTCCCGAAAGCACTTGTTTGTGCTCCGCATTGATCAGATTCAGCAGCACTTCTGCAGTGACACCTTCTATCGGTTGTTCCCGCGCAGCATAAATTTCAAGTAAAATCACCTCATCCAACAGCGAAAGAGCTTTGGCAAACTCCGCAGCGAAATCTCGCGTTCTGGAATAAAGGTGTGGCTGAAAAACACCAGTGATGCGCTTTTCCGGATACATCTCGCGCACCGAAGAAACAAACGCGGTGATCTCGGAAGGATGATGTGCGTAATCGTCGATGTAAACTCTTTCCGATGAATTCAGATGAACTTCGAATCTTCTTTTCACACCTTTGAAAGAATTCAGCGCCTGTCGAATGGCAGTTCCATCAATTTCCAGTGCCAGCGCAACGCCCACAGCAGCGAGCGCATTTTCGACGTTGTGACGGCCCGGCAACCCCAATTTCAGTTTGGATAATTTCTGATCAGCAGCATTCAGATCAAAGCGGTAAACACCATCTTCAACCGCCACATTATCTGCCCGGATACCGGCATTTTCGCCGATGGCATAATCCTGAAAAGCGACTTGAGGCTCCAGGTGATTCAAACCTTTTTTGGCGATCAACAAACCTTCGGGTTTAATTTGCTGTACAAATTCGCGGAATGCTGCGGTAAGTTGATCCGCATCTCCATAAATATCCAGATGATCGCTTTCAACCGATGTGACCACAGCCATTTCGGGATTAAGGGTCAGGAAGGAGCGGTCGTATTCGTCGGCTTCGACTACTGCATAGCGGCTGTTATCGTCAATCAGCAAGTTGCTGTTGTAATTGGTGCTGACTCCGCCGAGAAAAGCATTACAGCCGAATCCGCTTTCGGTAAGGATGTGCGCTATCAAGGCCGACGTGGTCGTTTTGCC
>CALDPJ010000351.1 GCA_937911795.1 uncultured Flavobacteriales bacterium
CCTATTTTGATAATCCAGACGGAGGATATTGCGAAATCACGCATTGCGCAGAATTATCTGACGAAATGATCAACCCTCCGGGAATGCAACAAGATGGTTTCACTGTGAATGTGATCAATCCGTTTGAAACAACAGGAATCGAAGATCAAGCCAGGGCATTTGGACATGTTTCACTTGTTCCGAATCCGAGCAACGGAGCTTCTGTCGTACACTTCAATTTAAGCGACAACAGAGAAGTTCATCTTGAAGTGTATGCACTCACTGGAAAAATCGTTCACCAAACCACCCTGAACGGCGCTACTGGTAATAACATCTACCATCTGAATGTTACAGATTTCAGTAATGGAATTTATCTCATCCGCTTGTCTGCCGATAAACATCAGATTACAACGAAATTATTGAAACATTAATTTCTGAAACCATCCATCAAAAAAAGCCCCGTTTCTTCTTAGAAGCGGGGCTTTTCTGTAGGTATGGGCTAGTTTATTCCGCAACTTTTTCAAAAATTATCCGATGATGATCCCATATTCCGCGTTCGAAAGCTACTCGTATTGGAGCAATTTTAAGATTGTCCAAACGTCGGCGCATGGCAGTGTCGGTTAAGAATCGCGGCAACAAAGAAAGATATGCCAGATATTTTTTTCCGCCGAAACTCTTCAGCATTTTTCGCCAAACTTTGATGGTTTCGACATAGTCATTTTTGCCGCTGTGTTCAGTAACCAATTTAAAATGCGGAGAAGCATTTTTAATGATCTGTTCTTTTCCGTATGGCAACCACGATCCGGGAAATTCGTTCATGATCAGCGCCATCAGGTACTCATTGGATTCTTTGGGAGCATTGATATTAAAATTCTCCAGCGGAATCATTCCATCCGAAAATACCATCGTCTGGATGAAACACCGTCCACCAACAGGTAATAAATCGCTGACGATTTTGAAAAAATCCTGGTAAACCTGATCCTGTTTCCCGGCTTTGTATTCTTCCACAGAACAAAAATGTTCAAAAGCTCCGACCGAAATCACTGCATCAAAGTTCCCGAATTTATCGGGCGTAAGTTCTCGGTAATTAAGTAAATGCGCATCGAAACCTTTTGCAACACACGCTGCATGCTGACCCTGTGAAAGTGTAATGCCGGTACCTTTTGCGCCAATGTTTCGCAAGTAATTCAGCACCGGACCCCAACCGCAGCCGATATCAAGCACTTTATCTGCTGATTTTATATTGAGCTGATCAATGATCCATTCGTGTTTGCGTTGCTGTGCTTGTTCGAGCGACATTGAAAAGTCGCCATCGTACTTTGCGCCTGTAAAATCCGCCATCTCTCCTACACTCAACCGCCAAATTTTGTCCATTGTTGAGTATGAGAAATCAATTTCCTGAGTCGTAGCCATAAATTGGTTTTTGTGGTTAAAGTTTAATATTCTGCTTTTTCTCAAATATGCCAATTCTGAAGTTAATAAACTATTTTTTGAAAATGAAGACGTCCGAAGGATTCTGGGAATATCCACTACATTTGAATTGCGTTCAGAAGATTTAAATAAGCCGGATCTGTATTGGTGGAGAAAGTATTCGGAAAAGTTTTAAAGAGGATAAATAGTCTAATTCCTTTGATGTAAAGATTTCTCCACTCTGCTCCTCCTTCGTCGTCACGCCGGTCGAAATGACAAAAGGTTCCGGAAAAGACCTCTGGTCTTATTTGTCATTTCAACCGGAGGCAGAAAGACCGTAGCACAGCGAAGGGAATAATGCCGTAGTGGAGAAATCTTTTATTCTTTAAATGATTTTGATTTCTACTCTTTTCCTGTCTTAACCCCAGGCTTCTCCCGATACCGGATCATCAGGTAAAGCATAAAAGAATTCAACGCCAGCGATGCGCCGTTGGTAGCTATCAGCGGAAGATCATTTCGCGCAATACCGTACATCGTCCACAGAAAAACACCGAGCATCAGCACCGCAAACATCCACGGCGAAACATCTTCTACCTTTTTCGTCCTCCACGCTTTGCGAATTTGCGGTAACGTAGAGATCGTGGTGCAGATTCCCGCGGCGATTCCCAATATATCCGTCCACTCCAAACCTATCTATTGTCTATTACGTCCGTTACCAAAGAAGATATTGAAAACCATTTTTCCATAATCATGCGTTTTGGCTGAAGAAATTCAGCAGATTTCAATTAAATTTTCTTTCCCTTTTGAAGCGTTCTCCTTCAGATGTCGTTCCACCAGAAAAAGCGCCACCTTTTCGTGAATATCAAGCTGCGGCCCGAGTTTGTGGTACTTCTTCTCCGCCACTTTCTGCAATTGCTCAAGATTCAAATCATCCTTTTCTGCGCCTTCTATGATGCACGGATGGATGTAATACTCCCTGCAAATGGCAACTGTATTACCAAGTTTTTTAGCCACATTCCGCACCAGATTTGTCGTGAATTTCTTTCGCGGATTGGCAGCGACTTCGGCCTTCGTTTTTTCATAAGCCTTCACCGCCAGTACCGTTCCGCCCCAGGTTCTGAAATCTTTCGCAGTGAAACCTCCATCGCTGATTTCGTGCAGGTAAGCATTCACATCCTGCGACGATAAATTGCTCTTCGTTCCGTCTTCATCGATATATTTGAAAATTTCGTAGCCTGGTAGTTCACTGCATTCTTTTATCAACTTAATTAGCCGGGGTTTTCGGATTTTAACCTGCTGTTGCTTTCCGCTTTTTGCTTTGAAATGAAACTCTACCGAAGCGCCGTTCACATCCATATGTTTGCGACGCAGCGTGGTCAACCCATAGGTTTCGTTTTCTTTGGCGTATGACTGATTCCCGATGCGCAGATAACTCTCGTCGAGTAAACTCACCACCAATGCCGTGACTTTATCCCGTGGCCATCCTTGCTTACGAAGATCTCTTTGAACCCGCAAACGAATTTCCGGCAGCGCCTTCGCAAACTCCGCCATTTTTGCAAACTTGCTGGCGTTGCGGTATTCGGTCCATTTTGGGTGATAAATGTATTGTTTGCGGCCTTTGTCATCCAGACCAGTAGCCTGAATATGGCCACGCGGATCGTGCGCTATCCAGACTTGTTTCCACGCTGGCGGAATACCGAGGGAAGAAATTCTATCTATTGTTTCGGGATCGGTGATCTTTTTTCCGTTTTCATCAAAAAATTCAAACCCTTTTCCCCTGCCCTTTCTCCGGAAACCCGGTGAATCGTCAGAAAGATAGATCAGCTCTTTCATCCCGCATTTTCTATTTTGGTAACCAGCGTCTCCAGCTTAATGCGGCGACGGTATAAATCTTTCCATTGCGCTGCGGTTTCTTCCAGCATTTCGGGCACGGTATGAATGTTCAGTTCCTGCAACGATGAAAGATCCTGAAACTGCGACCATGATACCGGAGTGGATACCGGCGCTCCTTTTTTTACCCGCAATGAATACGGTGTAGCCATGGTTTTTCCGCGTCCGTTTTGCAGGTAGTCGAGATAGATTTTCTTGACGCGTTTTTTTGGCATTCGCTCCAGTGATCCCAGATCCGGCAATTGCTCTAACCACAATTTGCCGATGATGTGCGCCGCCGTCCGAACCTGCCGGTGCGTGTATTTTGGCTGCAGCGGAACGTAAAGATGTAGTCCGTCACCGCCGGAAGTTTTAATGCCATACGGAATTTCCCAATCGTCGAGCATATCAATCAGGACTTTGGTAGCTTGTTTTATTTCGTCAAAAGTGTTGTCCTGCGGATCGAGGTCCAGCACGAGGTGATCGGGATAATCGAGCTGATCTTTGCGGCTGTTCCAGGCGTGCATTTCCACACAGCCCCAATTGGCCAGAAACAGCAACGTGCTTTTGTTGTTGCACATCGCGTAGTTGATTTCATCCTTGTCGGAACTTTCGGATATTAACGCGATGGTCTGCACATATCCCGGCACATCCTGCGAAACATCTTTCTGATAAAAGCCTTTGTCTTTGATACCATTCGGGTTTCTTTTCAACGTCAGCGGACGGTCTTTCAGGTGCGGAAGCATCACATCGGCCACAGTTTCGTAGTAGTTGATGATGTCTTTCTTGCGGATATTCTGCTCCGGGAAGAACACCTTGTCGGGGTTCGAAATCTTTACGTTGCTCACAGTTGGCGTTTTTGTTTTTGGAAGGTGATCGGTTGGGCTGTAGAATTTCTCTGACCGCAAACGCAGAAATACCGGATGACGCAATTTGCCCTCTTCGGTCTTTTCGCTGTACTTGATTTCTGCGTACAGCTTTGGTTTCAGCCAGAACAATACTTTTTCCTTCACGTTCTTCACCGGGGGTGATTTTGTTTTGTGCCCGCTGAAGGTTTCCAGCAGTTCATCGGTCTGTTGATCGCCAAAACCGGAGCCTACTTTTCCGGCATATTCAAAATCTCCGTCAACCGGTCGGGCCAGCAAAACAGCACCGAACGATCGCCCCGCGGCAGTACTCGGTGTGACACCAACCACCACCAGATCTTCTTCCTTGATGTTTTTCAGTTTCAGCCAGTGACTGCTGCGACTGTTCTTCACATACCGACTGTCTTTCTTTTTAGCGATGATTCCTTCAAGTCCGAGATCATTACTGGCAGCCAGGAATTTTTCGCCTTGCTCCGCGATGTGTTTGCTGTATTTGATGTGCGGATCTTTCACATCGCTCAGCAATGCTTTCAGCACCTCTTTGCGATCATTCAGCGGAAGTTTTGAAAGGTCTTTTCCTTCGAAAAATATCAGGTCGAACAACACGAGCCGCAGGGTTCCCTTCACTCCTTTTTTCACGTATTGCTGCAGTTTCTGGAAATCTCCTCCGCCCGATTTGTCGGTGACGATAATTTCTGAATCGGCCACAAAATCACCGGGAATTGTTGCTGCGGCTTCAACCAAATCTTTAAATTTTTCGTTGAGTAAATTCCCGTTTCGGCTGTACAATTTCACCTGATCTTTTTCCTTAAAAACCAGGCAGCGGTAGCCATCGTATTTCGCTTCAAAAACCCAGTCGGGGTCGCTGAAAGGCGTTTTCGAAAGCTTAGCCAGCATTGGAGAAAACGGCGCCGGAAAATCAGCCTTGCTTCCCTTACTGACTTTTGGTTTGGAGACCGGTTTTTTAGTTGCAGATTTCTTTACACTGCCATTCTTCTTCAGGTCTTCTATCGTTTTTCCACTGAGGACGCTGGTTTCGTCAAACGTTTTCTTTTCGGAAGCAAAATTATCGCGCACCTTAATCAGCAGCCAGTGTCGTTTTTCCTTGCTCGTTCGGACCAGGCTGTATTCGCCTTTCATCTTTTTTCCGTCGAAAAAGAGGTGAATGCGACCGGCTTTGTATTGTTTTTCGAGCATGTCGGAAAGATCCTGCTCTGGCTTGTCGGGCGGTTGACTGTAGGTGGCCGTATCCCAGACGATCATTTCGCCGGCACCGTACTGCCCCTTTGGAATATTGCCTTCAAAATCGAGGTATTTCACCGGATGATCCTCGGTTTGAACCGCGAGTCGCTTTACAGAAGGATCAGCGGAAATTCCTTTGGGTACCGCCCAGCTCAGCAATACGCCGTTGTGTTCAATGCGAAGGTCGTAGTGCAGTCGTGAGGCGGCGTGTTTCTGCACCGTAAACCGATGTTTGCTTTTCTTCGGCTTCGTACCCTTTGGCTCGGGCGAAGCAGAAAAATCGCGTTTTTGGATGTATTCTTTCAACGACATGATTCACCGGTTTCTCAGGCTTTGATCTCTTCGAGAGAAGCTTTCAGTTCTTCGAGCAGACTGTCGGGCATAGTAGTTTCTTTTTCTTTTTTGCCCTTGCTGAGTTTTGGCTTCGCCCCTTTCTTCTTCTTCTTGATGATTTTCAACAACCGGTCATTGTATTCATCTTTGTACTGCTCGGGTTCGAAATCACCGCTCATTTTATCAATCAGCGTGGTTGCCATATTAAGTTCTTCCTTGCCGACTTTGCTGCCTGGTGATTTAACTGAATCGAGTGGACGAAGATCTTCGTGCCAGTGCATTTCGAGCATATACAGATGTCCTTCGTGTGCGTGGAGCAAACCCATCTTTTCGCGGTTGCGCATCACAAAAGTGCACAGGCCTCCCAGCTTTTTCTTCTCCATGGCTTTGCGCAGCAGATTGAAGGTTGAACCAGCACCCTTTTCGGGTTCAATCAGCATCGTGCGTTTGAAGTAGCGCGGACTCACATCGGCGATATTCACGAAGCGAAAAATATCGAGCGTTTCGGATTTTTCCATCGCGGCCTCTTTAAAATCCTCTTTATCGAGCGACACGTAATGATCATCGATTTTGTAGCCTTTCACGATATTCTCCCACGGCACTTCTTTGCCGTCTTTGTCGCAGACACGTACGTATTTTATGTTGCACTGATCTTCGTCGCGAAGCATATCCAGTGGAAGGTTGTGCGTTGTATTTCCCGCGAATAATTTCACCGGAATATAAACCAGTCCGAACCGGATGCCACCTTTCCATAAAGCCCTCATAGCGTATGTTTTTTCTGTTTCTCGTTTGATCCGGTTTTAGCGTTATCACCGGAAAAAAACGTCAGCAGTTGTGCTGGCTACTTTTAAAGATACACAGAAAAATCTAACGCAGCTTCAACGACAGGCAGCCGGGTTTAAGTTGGAAAAACGATGCGTTAAATCAGGTTTTGGCTTTCCAGGTGAAATAGATGATGGCAATAATTATGGACCAGAGTATGAATCCGACCAGGGCTTCAATCAGGCTGAGAATTGCTCCAACGATTAACCCTATTAATCCTATGATTCCGAAAATTACGAGAATAGCAATAATAAGTGATTTGTTCATAGCTGCGATATTAATGCTCAGTTTTTCTGAACCTGAGTATATTAAATATCTTAAAAATAGTTGAAAAAGCAGCAGTGAAACAACATTCTTCAGGACAAATCATCAATTAACAACGTCCGGTGCTATGTAATAGGGTACTTTTCGACCATGTAATCCATGGTGGTTTTCATCAGTTCTTCCAACTGATTCAGATCAATATCGTCCAGTTTATTGACATACATACAGGCTTTTCCCATTTTATATTTACCCAAACCATCGAGGAGGTGTTTGTGATCGTCGAGGCCAGTAAAAACGTACAGCGAGATGGCCGATTTACGTGGCGAAAACCCCAGAAGCGGTGCATCCCCTTCGTGTCCGCTTTCATATTTATAATGGTAACTGCCAAAGCCAATGATGCTCGGGCCCCACATGTAAGGTTTGCGGCCGCTGATCTTTTCCATTAACTCCAGCAGTTTGTAGCTGTCTTGCTTTTTGCGTTCTGAGTTGGCAAATTCCTCAATGAATTCGGTTACGCTTTTATCTGTGGGTTTGGTTTTGTTTTCGGCCATAGCTCTA
>CALDPJ010000352.1 GCA_937911795.1 uncultured Flavobacteriales bacterium
CCAGAATGGTATCGTCTATATCCGAAATCACCGTAAAACGGGTCGACCGGTAGTCGAAATTGTGCGGGTAACTGTGCAACAGCGAAAGAGGAGTCGTTGCTTCGGCATTGAGAAACTGAATGGATTTGCTGAAATCTTCGTCAATTTCCGCAGAAAATCCACCGTGCAGATTGGTCAGAATCCGGTGATCGTTTCCGTTGATCCGGAGAATAATTGCACCGATATAAGGACTGAGGAAATAGGTGCGGACAGTTTTTTTAAGCGTAGACCACCACGTGCCTTCGGGACCCAGCGGGGTAGCAGGTTTTTTCAGCACCACTCCCGTGACGAGCATTCCGTTGGGATTGCCGATTACCTGCACATTCCACAATCCGGGTGTGGCCTGTTTCTTTTTTCTGACCGTCATACTCTAATATACAAAAAGATGGCGGGGTAAAGGTGGAGATTAGTGGGCGGATGGCATTTTCCAATACCATAACCACCGAAAGAAAACGGCTTTTCGCAACGGTGTTGGAATTCATCAAAAAAAGTACAATTTTTATTGGCGCGTAGAAGAACCTTTAAATAAAAAAGGACAAAATTGTCCGAAATTAAAAATATGTTGTATCTTTGTCCCGACAAAAGAACAAAGAATGTTTTCAAAAGCATGTGAATACGCCATCCGGGCAACGCTGCACATCGCGCAGGAATCGTTGAAGGGACGACGGGTAGGGCTGAAAGAAATCGCCGAAGCCATCGACTCACCGGTTGCATTTACGGCCAAAATTCTGCAGATTTTGTCGCGCAACAACATCGTTCAATCGCTGAAAGGTCCGACGGGCGGGTTTGAAATAGAGCACGGACAAATTGCCCACACCAAACTCAGCCAGATAGTTTTTGCCATCGACGGCGATAAAATCTATCAGGGTTGTGGTCTCGGGCTGAGTAAATGCGACGCCGAAAAACCCTGTCCGGTTCACTTTCAGTTTGTGGCCATTCGCGATGAAATGCAGCGGATGCTCGAAGAAACCAGTGTGCTCGAACTGGCCGAAGGGCTGGAACAGGGATTGACCTTTTTGAAGCGGTAAAAAAATTTGAATTAATACAGGATAAATTTGTCTTAAAATAAATTGAAACAAAGTATCATCAACCGAAAAAACAGAACAAAAAAACTCCATATCATGAACATTCAGACAAACGCAAACATCGGCGAGCTCGTCGCCCAGGATTACAGAACAGCATCCGTTTTTCAGTCATACGGAATCGATTTCTGCTGTCGCGGAAACCGCAGCATTGAAGAAGTGTGCAGCAAGCAGGATATCGCAGCGGATAAACTGATCAACGATCTTGTAGCAGTAGTGAACAAAAACGCTATCGCCAATGCCGATTATCAGAACTGGCCACTCGACATCCTGGCGGAGCACATCGAAAAAACCCACCACGGTTATGTCGAAGAGAAAACACCGGCCATTAAACAGTACCTCGATAAACTGTGCAAAGTTCACGGCGACCGTCACCCGGAATTATTCGAAATCACCGCGCACTTTAATGAATCTGCCGGAGCACTGGCGGCCCATATGAAAAAAGAGGAGCTGATTTTGTTTCCATTCATTCGCAAAATGGCCGATGCCGCGCGCCACGGTAAGAAACTAGAACCGGCCCGTTTCGGATCGGTAGAAAATCCGATAGCGATGATGCACGAAGAGCACGACGCAGAAGGTGAGCGTTTCCGCACCATTGCACAACTGAGCGATAACTACACGCCTCCCGCAGATGCATGTGCGACATATCGCGTTACCTTTGCGATGCTCGCTGAATTTGAAAACGATCTGCATTTACACATTCATCTCGAAAACAACATTCTGTTTCCGAAAGCAATTGCGATGCAGCAAAACGCATAAAAATGAAAAACCTGTTAATGATTTTCGCCGTGTTGATTTTCGGAGCCTGTACCAACAGCTCCGAGAACAACGGCAACTCACACGCCCTTGATTCGGCTCACCACGATTCGGATCACCACGATGCACATGCCGGTGCCATTGAGCTAAATGACGGCTCGAAATGGAAAGCAGATCCGGAAATGTTTGATCACGTGGAAGCCATGAAAAAATCGGTCAGCACTTTTTCCGGAGCATCGGCAGAAGATTACCATGCGCTGGCAGCCGAACTCGGCGACCGTACACAACAGTTTATTTCCAGCTGTACGATGAAAGGCAAAGGCCACGACGAACTGCACAAATGGCTGCACCCATACATGCAACAGGTGCAGGAGCTCGAAAAAACTGAAAACCCTGAAACTGCCGAAAAGCTGGTAGCCAACCTGCACAAATCTCTCCTGCTGTTTGATAATTATTTTGAATAGGTAGTAAGTTCACCGGATTTCCAAACGAGGGAATCCAATAATCCCCGCTCGTGCCCTGCGCACCTGCGGGGATTTTAATTGGTTGCCGATGATTTAATTGAAAACCGTACGCACCAATCCTTCTTCACCTTTTTGTGTTCCCAACAGCAGCATTTCATGCGCATTCACTTGTTTGGATTTCCCAATGTCGATGATATGATCTTTTTTTTCTCCGTCGATCAACAAGCCCGATTTGAGATTTCCATTGGATTCTATTGACTCAATTCCTGTCATCGAACTCATAATTCATCACTCATCACTTTCCGTCTCATCGCTCATAGTTCATCTCTTCAACGTACATTTGTAAAAGCACTAAAAAACTAAACAAAATGGCAACATCACAAGCAACAGCAAACTGGAAAGGAAACAAAGACGGTGAAGGAAAACTGGCTTTTACCGGATACGAAGGAAAATATACTTTCGCATCGCGGTTCGAAGACGCCGAAGGAACCAATCCTGAAGAATTGGTAGGTGCGGCACTCGCCGGATGTTACACAATGTTCATGGCAGTATTGCTTACCAAAGAGAATTTGGATCCGGAGAACATCGACACAAAAGCAACTGTAACACTCGGAAAAGATGATTCAGGCCCCCATATTCAGGAGATTGTTTTAGACTGTAAAGTAACCTGTTCGGGACTTAATAACGATAAACTGCAGGAACTGGCAGCCATCTCTAAAGAGAAATGCCCGATTTCCAGGTTGTACGCCGGTGGTACTGCGACGATTAAGGTCAATGCTGAATTGATAAACTGATATTTTACTCGCACGCGCTGCAAGCGTGCGCCAGTACGATTGAGCTGGCGCGCGCTTGCAGCGCGTGCCAGTGTGTTATTGATTGATCAGAAATTGCGCAGCACGATTCACCGATTCTTTGATCGGCGTCATGCTCCAACCCAATTGTTGTTGAATTTTTTCGCTGCTGTAAAAGGAATCCATATGTGCGGTACTCACAGATTCTTTGGTGATGGTGGGTGTGATGCCCGTAATCCAGCTTGTGGCAGCCAGCAATCGCCACACGATCGCGCTCATCCAGAGCCGGGCATAAATCGTGGGCCGTTTTTTTCCAAGCGCATCGGCCATCATATTAAAAAAGTCGCGGAAAACCAGATTTTCTCCATTGATGATAAAGCGTTCGTTGCGGATATCGCTGTCCATTAAATCAATCATAGCGCGCGAAACATCGCGGACATCCACAAAACCATTCGTGCCTAAAGTATAGAAGGGTAGACCCTTTCGAATGCTTCTGAACAACACTCCGCTGCTTTTATCCCACTCGCAGGGACCGATAATCACCGATGGATTCACAATTACCGCGTCGAGGCCCTCTTCGGTTCCGCGCCAAACTTCCTGTTCGGCACCGTATTTACTGATGGCGTAGTTGCTGTTGTAGGGTGTGCGTTTCCAGTGCATGTCTTCCGTCACAACTCCGCGACCCGGTTCCCGGCCAAAAACGGCGACTGAACTCGCAAAGCAAAGTTTTTTTACTCCTGTGCTCAGGCAGGCATTCACCATGTTGGCTGTGCCCGCCACATTGGTTTGCATCAGGGTATCCCGGTCTTTTTTCGAAAAACTGACCATTGCGGCCGCGTGGTACACTTTATCGCATCCGGAAAGCATGTCTTCAAGTCCGACTACATCGAGCAAATCACCCTCTACCCATTCGATTAAATCAAATTTATCTGAGACTTGTTCGAAGACAAATACCCGTCGCACAAAGTTGAGGTCACTGCCCACGCGTTTCATCGCCCGCACTTTTTCTCCGCGTTGCACGAGGTCCAGCAACAACTGCGCGCCTAAAATACCGGTACCGCCTGTGACGAAAATCATGGAGACGAAGGTAATCAGTTTCGAATTGAATAGAACCTGCAAAGTCAGAAGAGCTCCGCGAGCTCCATTCACAGTGGCACTCGTTTTCATTAGGGAACTCGGAATTCAAGCATTCGCAATTCGTAATTGATGAACACCTAAATCAACACATCATTCGCCCGGTTTGTATGTCATCGAAGCGCGCAACGGAAATCTGGTAGCACGGGAAAAAGTGATGGTTGAATGAGCCCAGGGAGCACCCTAAACCCCAATGGCCATTCAATTGGGTCGAAGTACCCAATGGACCACAACTGGAAATTATTTTGGCCATTTTGCGTTCAAAAAAATCCACACGTAATTTTACGTCCGGATATTTTTT
>CALDPJ010000353.1 GCA_937911795.1 uncultured Flavobacteriales bacterium
GTTGTCTGAATCCTCCGGAGCGGGAATCATCTCCATCGGCTCTGTCGGGTCATTTTGGTATGCACCCATCGTGGCGGCGATCTCACCGTTCTTCACCATAAAGATATTGCTTCTCGAGCTCTCGGAAATCACACCGTTGAAATGATAAATCAGATCTTCGGCAGCCTGCTCCTTCCACCCGGCACTTAACCACACCGGCAAGGTATAGTTGGTGGTTTTGATGCCGGACAGCGGCCTGATATATTCCTCACTTAACAGCTTGACCCCGCGCTCATACTTTTCAGCCGCAGGCATGTGTAAGGTCTCGCAGAAGATAAATAAGCTTCCAGTGGCTGGAGAAAAATGGTTATCGGAGACCCCGCCGGTCAACACCATTCTGATACCGCCCTGCTCCAGCTCGTTCTTTTCTATCAGCGAAGAAACAACGCTTTGAAGGTCCTTTTTGGAAAAGTTGAGAGGTAGCCGCAGGCTTTGTGCTGACGTCATAAAACGGTCGAGATAGGCATCCAGAAAGAGCGGCTGGAAATTGACCGTCCTAAAAAAATCAAAAATGGCATAGCCCCTGATCAGCCCTATATCCAAAGGATGAACAGCAGCTTCTTGGGCCGGAACAATTTGATCTACAGAAAAACAAAAAGGCTTTATCATAGTTATGGTAATTTTTGAATTATTTGTTACATTTGCAATCATGTTGCAAAAGATAAAACAGCTGAGCATGTCCAAATCGGATTTTCTAGGAATAACCAGTTCCATCTTGTGTCTGCTGCATTGTCTGGCTTTCCCACTTCTGATTTCCGTCGGTTACCTTTTCAGTTTTTCGATTGGCGGACATTGGCATGCATTGGATTATCTATTTGTACTCCTAGGAACGGTGGCGGCTTGGGCCTCGGCCCGAAAGACCTCCATTCCAACCATAAAATTAGCCTTTTGGATCACTATTTTTATTTTCTCCTTAAGTATTTTATTTCATGACTTATGGACCGGTATGGTCTATCTATCGGCAAGTACTTCCATCGTGCTAATTGCCTTACATAGCTATCACTGGAGAACACATTTGAAATACCACAAGTAAAGTATTCTGATTATATTGCTGCCCTCCAACTATGAAAATAATTATCATGACTATCAAAAACACTTTCTGCTTATTAATAGCTGTTGTTCTGTGCTGGGCTTGTGAATCGAAAAATGTACAACTTAAGGAGGAAGTCATCGCCATACATGACGAGGTGATGCCGCATATGGGCACGCTAAAATCACTACAAAAAGATTTACTCGAAAGGGCAGACCAACTGGCATTAGAAGACAGTGTAGCACAAAATGAAGTAATCGAACATTTGCGCAACACCTCGGTTGAGCTTGATGCGGCTTATGAAGGCATGTTTGTCTGGATGCGGCAGTTCGAACCTGAACAGGGAGAAATGACAGACGATGAGTTTAATGCTTATTTACAAGAACAAAAAATCTTGGTGGAAAAGGTAAAATTGGACATCAACAACTCCTTGAATAAAGCGGAAGCGCTTCAATAACCACAACGTAATAATTGCTCACCATCATCAATAACAACTGCCGTGATTACTTCATATTTTCTTTGCCGAGACCTATATGGCAATAAAATAATTATAGTAGAATTGATATAATTTTGACCATAAATGTTATTTACCTACTTTAGTAGCTTCACTAAATAAACTATTAATGGAAACAAATAACGTTATTGAAACCATCAAAGAAGCGGTAAGTTATCTAAAAGACAATAAGGTCACTTATGAAGACGAAAACGGCAACATCCGGTTTTATGACCGCGAAGTAGACAATTACGACCAGCACCATTATCACCTGCATTTTACACACCGCTTCAGCAACCGGCTCAATGCAAGTGTGTCGGGGCATTACACACGCGGATACGGCTATTACGAGCAGTATCGCGAAGACGAAGATTTTGAAGACTATTCTTTGACGCCGTTGCACATTGGAGATGACACGATTGCCACCACCGATCTGATTCGTCGTCGCTGGCTGGACAACCATTTTTACGGCGGAATTTTTTCGGTAAATTACAACAATGAGAAAGGTTTGAAACTAACCATTGGCGGAGCCATGAATCAGTACGTCGGCGATCATTACGGCGAAATTATCTGGGCCGAATACGCATCGCAAAGCCAGATCAGAGACCGGTATTATGAAAATACAGCCATTAAAACCGAAGCCAGCGCGTACGCCAAGGCAACTTATCAGCTCGGTCCGGCATCTGTTTTTGCCGACCTGCAGTACCGCACTGTTTCCTACACTTTCGAAGGACTGAATGTGGTGAATGAAGAGACCATCGTCACCGATCAAACGGTAGATTTTCATTTTTTCAATCCGAAAGCCGGCGTGATGTTCGACCTGAATGATCGGAACAACCTTTACGCTTCATTTGCTGTTGCTCATCGCGAGCCCGTGCGCGATGATTTTACCGAGAGTTCACCGCAAAGCCGACCGGTTCCCGAACAACTTCGAAACCTCGAAGTGGGATATCGTCACAAGGGAAAAAGATTGTTCCTGAACGCCAATTATTACCTGATGGATTACAAGGATCAACTGGTTTTAACAGGAGAGATTAATGATGTCGGAGCTTATCCTCGTGTGAATATTCCGCAGAGCTACCGAATGGGAATTGAGATTGAAGGCGGATACCGGATTTACAACCGGCTGCACATAGCCGCCAACGCCACTTTCAGTCAAAATAAAATTCAGGAATTCACCGAGTACATCGACGACTATGACACCTGGGAGCAGGTAGCTGTTTCGCACAGCAACACCGATATCGCGTTTTCACCTTCGATAATAGCAGGTGCACAAATCACCTGGGAGCCGATAAATAATTTCAACCTAAGCCTGATGCCGAAATATGTGGGCGAACAGTTTCTGGACAACACCTCCAACCGCGATAAGATGCTGGATGCGTATTTCCTCACCAATCTGAATCTGCGGTATACGATTGAAGATTTGGTGTTTCGGGAAATTACAGTGGGTGTTTTAGTATATAACCTGTTCGACCAGCTCTATGAAAGCAATGGCTATACCTACAGCGGGTTTTCAGGCGGCGAGTTGTATCACTACAACCACTATTATCCGCAGGCCGGAAGAAACTTTCTCGTGAGCTTAACGCTCAAAATGTAGCGCTGTTATTGAACTTCCCTCAGACTCTGAAGGCATTTTGTAAAGGCTTCTACAGGATTTTCTGAACTCCAGATATATCCGAGAACGGCGGGGCCCCGGAATCCCAATTCTGCAATTCGCTGGAAATTACCGGGTTCTACACCGCCCATAGCGTAGACGGGGAATTTGCTTTTTTCGATTGCTGATATCAGTCCACGTTGATTAAAACCTCCGGAGAGACTGTTGATGGAAATACTGTCGAAAATGGGACTGAGAATAATGTAATTGTACGGTGATTTTTTCATCTCCAGGTCGCCCAGTTTCCGGCAGCTTCTGGTTATGATCAGCTTCGGGTTTCGCAAGCGGTACCACATGAGCTTCAAGCGAAGATTCGTTGGCTTTTTGCGGTGTTTCTTGGAGATATGAATTCCGCCGAGCTTGTATTTCCACGCGAAGGAATGGTTGGAATGAATGATAATTCGACTCCGGTATTTTTTGGGAACCTGATCCAGAAATTCTTTGATATACTTCCGTGAGGATCCGGGCTTTCGTAAGTGAAACCGTTGCAGTCCGGCTTCAAACATTCTGATCACATCTCCGATTTCTCCGTCTTTTTTACCAGGACTTGAAACAACGATTAAATCCATAGATTAAAAACTGTCTTTTACGGCCATTGCCATATCCCGTAAAATGAAAGGATCTTTTTCGGCAGCTGTTCCAACAACGGCAATATCGGCTCCGGCGTGAAACCGATTCAGTAATTGCTCAGGAGAGTTGATGCCTCCACCAACCACCAGAGGAACTGAAATGTTTTTCTTCACAGCAGCAATCATATTTTCAGAAACTGCATGATCAGCACCGCTTCCGCCATCCAGATAAATAAGTTTAAATCCAAGCATTTCACCGGCCAGGGCAGTTGTTGCTGCAATTTCCGGTTTATTGTGGGGTATCGGAGAAGTGTTGCTGACATAACTGGCTGTTGTCGGCCGCCCGCTATCTACGAGAATATATCCTGTAGGAATAACTTCTATTCCTGCCGATTTCACAACCGGAGCCGCCAATACTTGCTGTCCTATTAAATACTCCGGATTTCGTCCCGATATAAGGGATGTAAAGAGAATCGCATCCGCCAGGGGGCTCACCTGTAAAGCACTACCCGGAAAAAGGGCAACCGGAATTTTTGTATTCGATTTAATGGTGCTGAGAACCGATTCAAAACGATTACCGGAAATCAGACTGCCGCCATAGAAGATAAGGTCAACACCCGAAACTTCGATGATCCCGAGCGTTTCCATTAGTTTACGTTCATCCGATAATTCATCCGGATCAAGTAAAACGGCAAGTAATTTTCTTTTTTCTTGCGCAGCAGTCGCTATTCGGTCATACACCAACACGGTCCAAAGTTAGAATTTTAGCAAAGGTACGTCAGAAAATATTCTCCGATCCTTCGCCATTCCAATCCAATTGAATAGATTTTATTGTGATGAACCACACGGGCAGTAGTTGATCCTGCTGCATTCATTTCAAAACTGCTAATCTCGATTTGTCCTTTAAATTCGAGGTCAGAGCCAAAATTTTTGAATATGGCTTCTTTCATGGTCCAGATCAGATTGTAATATTCCAGACAATGCTCCTGCGGAATAAAAGTATTTTCCTTTTCATTAATAAATTTAGAAGCAAGTCGGGACATTTTCTCTGAAAACTTTTGAATATCAACTCCACAGAAATCAGAGAAGCAAAGTTGAATCGCTACCATATTTTCTGAATGGCTGATGCTGATTGCTTGTTGCTGGTTCAAAAAGGGTTTTCCCAGTTCATCGTAATCTACCGAACAGGTTTCTGCATCGGCAATCAACGGCAGCAAAGCCCGAACCGCCAGCCATTGCGCACGGCGTTTGGCACCTTTAAAATTTTCCAGTGTTATTTTTTCCTCTTTTGAGAGCGAAACCAGGTGCATCAATTCTTCCTGAGATTCACTGATATCCCACAAACCGATCCGGCAGTGGTTCTTTTCAATAATGTCGTGTAAAGGCAAGGATCCTGAGTAATTTAGTATTCCGGTTGTTAAAACCGCTGCTTCTTTCTAATTTTGCACGTTCAAAAACAATAATATGAATACTGACACGAAGAAATTGCCTTACAAAGTTAAAGATATTGCGCTTGCCAATTGGGGACGCAAGGAAATTAAGCTTGCCGAAATAGAAATGCCGGGTCTGATGGCGTTGCGACAGGAGTTCGGCGAAAGCAAACCCTTAAAAGGTGCCCGCATTGCAGGATGTCTTCACATGACTATCCAAACCGCTGTTCTAATTGAAACTTTGGTTGCATTGGGCGCGGAAGTGCAATGGTCTTCGTGCAATATTTTCTCCACTCAGGATCACGCTGCAGCGGCTATTGCTGCCACGGGTGTTCCGGTATATGCATGGAAAGGACTCACCGAAGAAGAATACGATTGGTGCATCGAACAAACTTTGTTTTTTGGTGAGGACAACGAGCCACTGAATATGATTCTGGACGACGGAGGTGACCTTACTAATATAGCACTCGATAAATACCCCGAATTGGCCAAAGCCATCAAAGGAATTACCGAAGAAACAACCACAGGTGTTCACCGTTTGTACGAGCGCGAGATAAAAGGTACGCTGCCTGTGCCGGCCATTAATGTAAACGACTCGGTTACCAAATCGAAATTCGACAACAAATACGGCTGTAAAGAATCGCTCGTTGATGCCATCCGCCGTGCAACAGATTTAATGTTGGCCGGTAAAACGGCCGTTGTTGCGGGTTATGGTGATGTGGGTAAAGGATCTGCTGCTTCGCTTCGAAGTGCCGGTGTTCGGGTTACGGTTTCTGAAATCGATCCGATTTGTGCATTACAGGCCGCAATGGACGGTTATGCGGTGAAGAAAATGAGCGATGCGGTGAAAGAAGCCGACATTGTGGTAACCGCAACCGGAAATAAAGATATTATTCGCGAAGAGCATTTCAGAGGTATGAAGCCGAACTCTTTGCTTTGCAATATTGGCCACTTCGATAACGAAATCGATATGAAATGGCTCAACACCAATTACGGGCACACCAAAGATGAAATCAAACCGCAGGTTGATAAATACACCATCGACGGAAAAGATTTTATCGTACTTGCCGAAGGACGACTTGTGAATCTCGGTTGCGGAACCGGTCACCCATCATTTGTAATGTCGAATTCCTTTACCAACCAGACGTTGGCCCAGATTGAATTGTGGAACAACGCAGGGCAATACGAAAATCAGGTGTACGTGCTGCCAAAACATCTCGATGAGAAAGTAGCCAATCTTCACCTGAAAAAGATTGGTGTGGAACTCGACGTGTTAAGCGAGTCTCAGGCCAAATACATCGGTGTTGAAGTAAAAGGCCCATTCAAGCCTGATTATTACAGATATTAGAATTTTGGTAAGCATAACTTGAAAAAGGCCCTGAATTATCGGGGCTTTTTTTATGGCCCACACAGCGCCGAGCAGGATGCCCACA